>JAJZZP010000095.1 GCA_021797515.1 Bacillota bacterium
ACATTAAAAATTGAACATCGCCTATTCTCGGTGATTAGCATGAATGGGCGCGGTCGGGTTTTACGCACGATTGAAACGTTGGTGCAATGTATTGGGAATACGCGAACGACGAAGGGATTAACGGTCCAAGCAGAACTGGATACGACCGCCTACCCGGCGGGCCAGCCCGTCGACCCCAACGTGTTTGCCCATCTCAATTGGGTGCCCGAGAACTTTCACGGCGAGTGGAATTATGTCATCGCACCACAACCGCAAAATCAGTAAGTTATTTTTCTGAGGGTCCTTAGAAATCAGCACAAAGATCCGGCGCCGGAGATGTTCGCGATCCACAAACGTCTGGTGGATAGGGCCACGCTGGCCCGTCCATTAGATCCGATTGGCAGGGATTGCCCGCCATGTCTATTGTGGTATCGCATCCGGGCAAACCGAGAGTGGATGGAAGACTAGGGTTTAACATAAGAGAATCCCTTCTGCTGTTGTTGAACTAGGCGTCCCACGGCGGATGGGACAATAGTCATATTAGGCAATAGATCTGACTCTTGAACGTGTTTTGCCAGCATGGTGTTGCGGCACACAGTTACTGATAAACCATTTTGTTGCAGCTCATGGATTTCGCCAGCTAATATGCTCGTTTTCGCGACGACAATGTTTATAGCATCGCCTTGAACCACCAATTCAATTGGTAGATCGGGCATCTCGGTCTTGAGGTTATGTATGCTGCGCAACGCTGTTCGTTGTTTGTCTGGTGAGGATTCATTGAGGTGAAATAAAGCTCCGATGGCCATGGTGGTACCTCCTTTTGCGATAAATTGATGGTAACCCATTTCAGGCAGCTACCACAACTCCCTGTAGTTTCTGGTAAGATGATGGCACCGAATACTAGGTTCATTGGTTGGGAGCGGATATGGAAATGGCTGGAGCGCCGGATTTAACCATGATTCGTCATTTAAGGAGCAAGGGCCGATATGAAGAAGCCCGGGATCAACTGGCGATTTGGCTTGAGGCCGATCCCGAGAACCCTCGTTTGGTCTTAGAGATGGGGTTTGCTTTAGACAATTTAGGCGATGAAGTTCATGCAATCCCGTTTTACGAGCGCGCGCTAGCTTTGGGGTTGGATCCAATGGACCGTCCGAACGCATATATTGGTCTGGGCAGCAGTCTCCGGGTGATCGGTAGAACTTGGGATTCTCGAAAAGTCCTGGAGCGGGCTGTGGGAGAATTTGCCGATCATCCCGGAATTCGCGTGTTTTATGCCCTAACCTTGTATCAAGATGGCAATGTCAGTGATGCTTTTCGTCAATTGCTAGATGTCATGCTGCGTGAAGTTGTTCATCCTGATTTTGTACCATACCGACAAAGCCTAAGGTACTATCGGGATCATCTCACCGAGCACGGATTTCATCCCCAAGATTAACCGGTGTTACGGAGCCCCAGCGCGACTCCCTCCATGGTCTGAGCTAAAATCGGCAAATAATCCTCGTTGCCTGTGGAACGATAGGCATCCAACGTTTCGATTTGGAGGTAATTGAGAGGATCGACCATAGGATTGCGCCAAGCAATAACCTCTTTTAGGGTAGTTTGATCGTCTAACAATTCCTGATGCCCAGTGATACGGAGCACGGCTTCTTTTAACCGCAGGTATTCCTCACGGATAGTCGGCCAAAACAGAGCTTTTAACGATGGTGTCGTCAGATTTTGATAGGCTTCTGCCACATGCAAGTCCGCCTTTACTAATGCAAGTTCCATATTATGCACCAGGGTATGCCAAAAGGGCCACACCTGATACAATGCATGGAGTTGGTCATAAGAATCTGGTAATGAAGAGAGAGCGGTGCCGGCACCGTACCACCCAGGTAACAACGTGCGGTTTTGGGTCCAAGAGAACACCCAGGGTATGGCTCGCAAATCTCCCCACTCAAACTTTTCCCGCCAGGATGGGCGCGAACCCCAGTTTAGTGCAGCCATTTCTCGGATTGGTGTCACATCTAGAAAATATTCCCAGAATTGGTGAGCATCAATGAGTGCCCGATATTGGATAAGGGCGCGGTGTGCCAATTGATTAAATAACGTCCACACTTTAGGTCCAGGATCGGATGCCGGGTAGAGCAGAGCTTCGACATGCGCTGTTGTCATCAACTCCAAACTTCGATGCGCCAGGTCGGGAAGCAAAAATTTTTGCGAAAGGACTTCTCCTTGCTGTGTCACACGAAACCGATGGAGAAGTGACGCGTACGGCTGCCCCATGATAGCGTATGAGGTGGGGCCGCCGCCACGGCCTAAGGCACCGCCCCGTCCGTGGAAAAACCCCAGTCGAATCCCCTGATGCTGGGCCCATCGGCTGAGCGAGTCTGCCGCTTGGAAAATAGCCCAAGAGGCGGTGAGCATCCCGGCGTCTTTAGTGCTGTCAGAATACCCCAACATGACCTCTAAGTAGTCATCTCGCTGATGCACATGATTGCGCCAAGCGGGGATTTGATAAGCCTCGGCCATAATTTTGGGACATCGCTCCAAATCGTTGAGAGTTTCGATGACAGGAATGATGTCCACCGATACCTCGGGAACCAAAATGCGGAGCAATAGTAGTACGCCGACCAAGTCACTAGCGCCGTGTACCATGCTGATCAGATAGTGAGAGACAGACTCAGGACCGCCGAGTTGTTGGGCTTCGGCTATGACTCGGAAAGTATCCTGCAATTCGAGACTGACCGTGCTCTCGGGATGAAAGGCTGGAGGATTGTCAAATGCCTGATTTAATATGGCAAGCTTTTCGGATTCAGTAGCACGTTCATAAGAGTCGCCGAAAATTTCGACCAACGCGTCATGATGGATGCGGCTATGCTGCCGAATATCGAGCGATGCCAAATGTGTGCCAAATGTCTTCACCTGGCGACCCAGCAGTGTCAGCAAAGGAGGTCGCCGATTGACGCGGGGGCTCCAAGCCTCTTCTAGCAGGACAATGTCATCATATAGGGTTTGTGTATCGCGGTATTGTTCTTGCCGGAGTTTCACGTTAATAAGCCCAACTACTTGGCGAAGAGGCTCTTGGGGATATCGGTCCTTAAGTTCGGCAGCAGCGTCTGGTATCCGGTTGCTTTGAGTTTCGAGCCAGGCGAAAATTCGATCCTGGTGATGAAGATATCGCGGATGGCTGGTCAGCACATGTTCGAGCCGCGAGAGACGCTCTGCATAGAGTTCGCGCGCAACCTCACGGTGGCGATTTAGGGTCCACTGGGTGACTCGGGCATCAACATAAGGGTGGCCGTCGCGATCGCCGCCAATCCATGATTCAATTCGCCAATCGACGGCAGGCATATGCTGCGGCGAGACCAAGGATTCAATTTCCGAAGTGACTTGGGGCAGCATATCAAAGAGACTTTCGCGAATATAATAGAGGCCTAATTCTACTTCATCCGCTACTGTGGGGCGTGTGGTGCGTTGGCTCGGTGTGCGCCAAATAGCCCGCAGCGCTTCCCGTATTTCCAAGTCGTTGGAAATACCCCGGGGCTGCTGCAATAATAAGCCGAGTTTCTTCATGTGTTGCAATATGGTACGGCGTGTACTTTCCGTGGGATGAGACGTGAGGACAACGCGTCCTTCCGCTGCGGTGGCAACAGGCGACGTAATAGGCTGGTCCGCCAAGCGATCGCGCAAGGCCGATACGGAGCCTCGTAATGGTTCGGACGAGGTTCGGGCGATTGTCGATAAACGATGTAAGTCTTCAGCCAAATTTTGCAGGCGCAGGCGTTCAGTGAGATAACGCGCTATGCTACTATCAATGGCGAGGTCTTTCGATTGCGAACGAATCTCGAAAGTCTCTTCTCGCAATCGTAGGCTAGAGGCTAAATTCAGCCAGTCATGGGCCTGCCCTACAATATTGAATGACTCTTCTTCTTGAACCACCAGGTCCAACAAGGGATGCAACTGAGTCCAGTATGATTTCCACAAAGGAGATAAGAAAGAGTTTGTCATAATAATAACCTCACACAGGGATTGATGTGAGTGTACCTGACCTGAGACAATGAGACAACAGGTAAATAAGGTTTCGGATGAGGAGGCAACACATGAAAATGATTTTGGCGATTGTCCAAAATGCTGATCGGGATAATCTTACAAGTGCATTGCGCAAGGAAAAAATTGGCCATACGCGGTTGAACACGACGGGAGGGTTTTTGCGCCAAGGTAATACGACTCTAGTAATTGGTGTAGAAGACACCGAAGTCGACAAAGTATTGCACCTCATCGAAACGACTTGCCAAGAACGGGAGGTATTGCATCGGCCAGGTTCAGGAGCACTACATGCCGATGCCTACGTGGAACCGGTGAAAGTACTCGTAGGCGGTGCTACCATTTTTGTATTGACTATGGACCAATTGCGAAAACTGTAAACAATTAGTGGACCAGGTCCCAGGCTGTGATCCTGGGACCCCTCTGTTAGACCTCCAGATGCAGCATCCGCAAAACTTGTTGTTGTTTTTCGGGATTAGACTCGTAAAGACCGCGCGACGCGATCGTCACGGTTTTACTGCCTGGCTTTTTGACTCCTCTCATGGTCATGCATAAATGTTCCGCTTCAATGACTACCATTACTCCCTGAGGATTTAGCGTACTGTGCAGTGCATCGGCAATGGTATTGGTCATACGTTCTTGAATTTGGGGTTGCTTGGCCACGTGGTCTACTAGTCGTGCCAATTTTGATAGACCGGTGACAGTACCATTGGCTGGAAGGTAAGCGACGTGGGCTAAGCCGTAAAATGGTAGCAAGTGATGTTCGCAGGCTGAATAAAATGTAATATCTTTCACTAGCACCAGTTCGTCATGATCTACATGGAAACGTGCTGATAGCTCCTCTGCCGGATCGCTGTGCAGTCCTGAGAATATTTCTTGATACATCCGGGCCACTCGCTGGGGCGTATCGATTAGTCCCTCGCGATCCGGATTTTCACCAATGGCTTCCAAAATCATTCGGACAGCTTGTTCAATTTTTTCATGATCCACCGCCTGCTGTACTGGTGGCGCGGAATGCGTAGCCACACGGGAGCGGTGCATACCGGCATTTTGCGACATGTGATGTCCTTCTCTCTAGTTTGAGTCATTATGGGCCGGACGCTTTGCCTATATTGCGCCACATCCGGTTCCTTCAGAGATAATAAAGTCCGTAAACAGTTGAAAACTAAGCCCTCAGGTTTACGGATCCCGTTAGCTGAGGGCCCATTTGTGTTGCCTGACTAAGGGCACAAACCTTCGCATTGAGTCAAGACGGATGTCTGCAGTGATAGTGCTCTGGTTAGACCAGAAGCTGGAAGCATCGGTGCCCCAGCCGCATGAAACATTTTTAGCGGAGACGATATGGGACGCGATGACGGATTTTCCCGATGAGCAATTGTTGATGAAATCCTTTGTTGCCATCTGAACAAAGGAAGGAGTCGCAAATGAACCATTGCGCTTTACGTTAGTGATTTGTCGGTAGACCAAAAGTGAATCGGATGGTTTGATGACCCTAAAAGATATGCCCAAAGGATTGACCCGTAACAAATTGGCCCAGTCGGAACCTGAACAGGCTTCAAAGGCTGAGCGAGCAAGCGGCCACAGTGCGCCTGCCCCTATGATTTTTAGATCATCGCGTATCGTTTTTAGGGTATCAGCGGATTCTCTGATAGATGTTCGGGATGACATCAACCCCACCTCTTTCGCGTGAATTGTACTACAACGCTGAGGAGGGGTAAATGCATCGGTCAGGCTGGAAACGGCTATTGAGGCAAGGGATAGGCGCGATCCATTAAGACGCCAGCAACGCCGTGGTCGCTAAGCATCAATACATCAATGTCTGATTCAACCGACCCGGCGACCCAGATTTCGAATCCCCGTTGCGCCAAACGGGTAATTAAGAGTCGGTTATGATTAAGCGCGATAGATTCAGGAAATTGGCTGGTGAGAACCATCCGACGCAGGCCAAATTGCGTCATCCGTTCTGACAACATCTCCGCAGCAATAGGTTTTTCATCTCGACCTATGAAAAGTTGACCATCTCGGACATATAGCCCGGCTAGCACGTGAGAGGCAGGGTAAACCGCAAGAATTTTTTGCAACGTGCTCGTGGCATGCAATGCGGTGCTGACGACAATTTCTTGAATGCCGAACGCCTTGCGATTGCGAGCGGCCATTTCGTCATGAATGCCACCCGCTAGGCGAACTGTCACAGGTTGACTTCTTAGACCCATCATCAGAGCGGGGACTGTGGAAGGACGCCCGGTGGCGGCATCCAAATCGACGATATGAATCAAATGGACACCACGTTCAGCCCAGGTAAGGGTTAGCCACAGAGGATTGGCGTGAGGATCGCGCCGTGATGTGCGGCCTAAAGCGTTCCATTGCACCACACGACCCGAAGACAAGTGGATAACCGGTATCACGGGTATCGAGGAAAAATTCGAAATCATACGCATCACCCTGTAAGTTTTTCTTAATTATGTCAGAAAAACCACCATACAATCAATATATATGTCAGGTATCAGTAAGTTTTATATATTGAATGTAAGGTTTTTGGGCCCATAGCCACCCTGCGGTTCCGGGTATGTCAAAATACCCGGTGCTTTGGATGTGCTGAATGATGGATTTTGCCACATACTGTTGAAGGCAGGATCGGATGGGTTGACTGCCCCATTCCTCGGAGGAGAGACCGCGTTGCCAAAATCCACTTCCATAGTAGGCTATGGCGGATTCGGTCGTCGGAAACCGAAGTCCGGAAGGGTGCCGCATCACGGATACATGACTGGGGTTAGGAAAAATCTGGTGCCCAGTGTTAAGAGAGTACGTATGTGGAACGGGTTGGAGGTCTCGGCTTAAACAGTGCTTAAGGGCTTCGCGATGAAGTGCCCATAGAGCCGATAAAGAATCGTCTCCATGAGCCAATGTAATCAGGAGGCCACCAGGTTTTGTGACGCGCCAAGCTTCTTGCAAGGCAAGGTGGGGTTGGGGCACATGGTACAGCATAAAATGCAGGCCGACCCAATCGAATTGATTGGCGTCGAAAGGCAAAGCCATCGCGTCGCCTTCCACGACTTTGGCTACACGATCAAGAGCCGTTTGCTTGACCATGAGTTCGACCATGGCAGGAGACGTATCGAGGCCAACATAGTAAACCGAAGGCGCCGCCTGGCGCCGTATACTTTGATACCACTTACCGGTCCCCGTTCCGATATCGAGTACTTTCGCGGGCTGTCTTTGTGATAACGCCCATTCTGTCATTGTGTCAAAGAGGTCTCGACGGTTAATGGCATATTGCGATTGTGCCGAGATACGAATGTCGAGAGCATCGGTGGTGCCATATGCTGCTTTCAGAAATTCAGGATCGGTCATGGTTGCAATTAACTCCTCTATGCTTCGATAGTTCTAGTCGTCAACGCGTATTCAACTAGATAATTCTCGATATTTGCCCACAATAGCGCGGACTGCAAGGATCCCCATTCCGCAGGAAATTAGGCCGCCTATAAGACTTGCGCTGCTATACAAAAGGGCGTCCACAAGTTGTTGCTGTAAATATAGACAGTAGACCACGGGCCTCGGGTGCGGCCTTTGGGTTCGTTTGGTGATTTTCCTCGATTCCTGCACCGTCTGCTGTGGCGGCAGATCATCCAATACGAGAGTGCTTTCAGCGTGTCGTGTCAGGAAAGCGGAGGCTTTATGCAAGGAATCGCGTTGTTTACGGTTAAGGTCAGAAACCCGATGATATACCTAGGTCAAGTTGCGATATCCCCGAGAACCTTTCCAGCAATGACTGCGCAAGGACCGAATCTGGCTCAACTGTTTGTTGTACCGCCGAAAGATGGTGAAGGACCCAGCTCTCCCATTATTTGCTTGCACCGCGGACTTTGTGACTTCACAGAGAAATGTTGTGTAATTGTATACTGCGGTGTCCTTGGTCACGCTACCTCCCGGAATGGCATCGGCAGCGTTTTTGTCAATTGGGCCTGAATGTCGGGGAATCGTTTGATGTTCACGCGGCGGAAAAATTTTCGCATAGCTTGGGCCAACCGGAAGAAGTCTTTGTGGAGATGCTTGCCGTAAACCGCATCGAGTTCGGGGTCCACGAGGCGACTGGGTTGCAATTGCAAGGTCTTCTTTGTATCGCAGAGCCGCCACTTCGCCGCCCGCTTTGAGTTGGCTGGGCACTTGGTTTGCATAAGCTACAATGTCGCGGTGTCTTGCTGTGAGACGTTAATCGAAATCTTTTTGCTAAGAGCATGCTCCAACTCATTTCGATAAGACCGTAAGGCATATATCGGGCACTGGACATATGGACAATCGACAACAAATCGTTGACCATTTCTCGCTCCGCCGACTGTGTCTCTTGATTCATCACGACCAGTTCGGTCTCCGGTTGGGCACAAAACTCCACGAACCAGTCAAACCCGTACCGGGGGAGCCGATCTTTATGCGCCACGATGACTTGGCGCACTTGTCCCATTTCAATGTCCTCAAACAGATGGTTGAACCCCTTTGGGTGATGGTTCAACCTCCCAATGTCTTGAATCGTATCGCCCGAATCTCACATTTCTGAGAATACGGAATTAACGCTACTACTTGGTCGAGTAAATCACGACGTTGATTGCGGGTCGAAACCGGGCCATACCGCTTTGTCGGCGATCGACGGGCCGCTACAATACCCTCCCGATCCCAGCGTTGCAATGTTGCGACCGATTTGCCGACGAGCTGGCCGAACTCCTTGGGTAGGGCTAGGGATGAACGTATTTATACACTGTTACGTCATCTAGTGTTATGAGGCCAGCATCCACCATGGTGTCCAACACCGGTAAAAATTTGTCAATGTATTCGGCGCTGTCTACAATTTCAATAACGATGGGAAGATCGCTCGATAAATCCAACAAATTCGTAGTATGAATTCGGCTAGAGGGTCCGAACCCTTCAAATGCGCGCATCACGGTAGCCCCTGCCAGACCCATTTCCCGTGCTTTGAGGACAATAGCATGGTAGAGAGGCTTACGATGGTAATGATCGGCTTCACCAATAAAAATTCTTAATCGTTTTGACTGCCCGGTAATTTTAGCAGGCACCTGGATTCCCTCCCTTTAATATTGCAGATTCGCAACCAAAATGTGGATTTAATTGTATCATGGACAATTCTTAGGGAGAAATACTCTGAGAAATGCCATACTATGGAACTATGGACCCTCAAAACTTGGAACCAGTCATAACGCGTGACACACCAACCTATGTCGTGATTAATCCATTTTCACGCACCGGACGTGACGCCTATCGGGGAGTGGTACGCACAGTCGCAGAACGGATGAATTTAGTCGGGGACTATTTACCAGAGTCTCCTGCTGAATTGGTAGCCATCATCCAATCAGGATTAGCTCACGGGGTAACCAGATTTCTGGTTGGCGGCGGAGACGGTACATTGTCGATAGCAGCCCAGGCTCTGTTGTTCTCGCCGGGAGTTTTGGGAGTGTTGCCTTTGGGCACCGGCAACACCTTTGCTCAGAGCATTAGCATCCGGCCTTGGCCCCATTCTTTAGATTCATTGATGTCGGGAGAGCCCCGCGCCTTCGATGTGGGCCAAGCAGAGACTCAGAATGGCTGCCGTACGTTTTTAAACAGCGCTACCCTTGGAATCAGTGAAAATCTCGTCAGGCTGTTGACGCCCGAAGCCAAGCACCGACTCAAGTGGGGTGCTTGGGCATTTAACGTCCGAAAGGCGCTTGAGGAAAGTGATACGTTTGAGATTACGTTGGAATGTCAGAACCGCGTGGAATCTTACCGCACTAGGCAACTCGTGGTTGCCAAGGGACGAAATTTGGCTGGTCCGATTTTTAGCACGCCAAGTGCCCATCATCATGATGGCCAACTTCATGTGTTTAGTTTAGGAAGCAATGACTGGTGGTCATTAATTCGTGTGGCAACTTTGTTGTTGGTAGGGCGACATATCAATGACGGGTCGGCGCATTATAAAGCTGTTGATGAAATCCGGGTCACAACGGATCCCCCGCGGGTTATTGATATTGACGGAGATCTATGGGATAGCACTCCCGCAATCTTCCGCGTCCAAAAACGCGCCTTGTGGGTTTTAACGGGCCCAGCACCTGAAAATAAATCGGAATTTACTCACGGATAAATTCAGGAGTCTCAGACTTCCCCAAATAGACGGCAATACCCGGGTATAGCCTGACGTTTTTTGGCAGAGTCGTCAATAATTTGCTATCGTCAGAAAAATACGCAGCCTGTGGATAAGCTGTGGATAACTAAACTGGAGAGAATGTTGGTGGCATTGGGTATAGCCTGCTTCCTGTGTTCAGGGGAAAATATGATGAAAAATTTCTAGGCTTCTTGCAGGAGTTTTGCGGACCGCCGTCGAATGGGTTTTAGAAATAACAGGCATCCCGCGCCCAAAAGGAGATGGCACCCATGACAGCCCCACAAGATCGGA
>JAJZZP010000153.1 GCA_021797515.1 Bacillota bacterium
TCTCGTCGTATGCGCAACCGGTTTGCCGATCCTCTCGCGAAGTTTTACGGGCAACCGTACTTTTGGCACCGCGCCTATTACGTCGGGAGTGTTGGAGCGGCATCTTTGGAGACCGTAAAGCGCTATGTTGAGGCCCAAGGGACCAAAGAAAAACCCCGCAAGGCGGCCAAGAAGCCGCCGCCCGCTTGACCCCCTCTTGGCTATCGCCTAAGAGGGGGAATGCGCGGGCATTATGTTCAAGTCTAGCTAATTTTTTGCTCTTAACACAACTCTGAAGTATATCTTTTTCCGTGTCTCCTGTTTGCTATATGGCCTCATGGGGTGTTTCGCCATGTTGGCCTACGCGTTCTTTCCAGCTTTTCAGTCTTTCTTGGCGGCACGTTATCCCGACCACCGGGGTTTGATCATGGCGTGGAATAATGCAGCGCTCTATAGCGGCATTGCGCTGAGGGCGTGGCTGGGAGGACGGGTCATCAGCCGCTGGCCATTTTCCGTACTCCCGACTCTGTGCGGTGTGTTGGCGCTTTTAGTCGACCTCGTAATACAACGTCCGAACACCTGATAATGCCCAGAACCTGTACTCAATACGCAAATGGGGGAATATGCAAAGTCAGAACACAACCCGTGAGGCACCGTCTTCCGAATCCGAAGTTACTGTATTACACCCAAAATTGCCATCTGAATGTGGCGCCAATTGGTCTCATTATCATGCTGGGGGGATTCGCTAATATGATGGGGAATATCGTGGGCGGTCGGATTTCGGATGCGATCGGAGGGCGCCGTGTCATGGTCGGGGCAAGTCTGGTGGCGACCCTATTGTATATCGTCATTTACGATTCCTCAAAAAAACGTTGGCATTCCCCAGTGGCAATTCCCAGTTAAATACGGGCTGGATTGGGAGAATACGGGTATGCTAGGCTGTTGTGTTAAGGCCAAAAGCGGGTCGCCACCGCCTTTTTCGGTTATCAGCATGCCAGTTAGAGGATCCCAGTCCAGTTTCCAGTCGGGGGGAGATCTCAATGCTGAAAGTGAGGAAATCTCCACGTTTTTTTTTTGAGGAATTCCTCGTGATTAAATACTCCTATGCTGAAAATCTTTGGTGCAGTGATTTTTGCGTCTTTATCTTAATGGGCCGCTGCAATAGAAAGTTTCTTTAATCTGCCATGATCGAATTATTGGAGTGGTTAGAATTTAGTTAATTTTTATGATAAATAAAGGAATATCGTAATTTCCGTCTAATATTAGACCTGGGTTTCAACTAAGAATGAGAGAAGGGAAAAAACTTTGCAATCTCTGCGCATGTGTGCGACTTCAGAAACTTTAGGGCTTATTGTCAATACACTTCGAAATTACCCGAATTTGTCGCGCGCAGAATTGACAACGATGCTGTCTCTTTCACCCGCCACCCTTACGCACCATGTGCGGGACTTAATTGATGCCGGGTGGGTGGAAGAACAACACGTGCGGCGTACATCCGGAGGGGGAAGGCCCCGCGTGGGTCTGGCATTGCGCAATACGGCGACCTATGCGGTGACAATGACCTTTTCACCGACATCTCTCACGGCTGCGGTGATTGATTTCGGGGGACATATTGTCGCCAAAACCCGCGTGGAGCAGCCGATGGGACGCGTGACTGACGCCATGGCGACGGTTGATCGGGTCCTTCATGACTTGGTTCGTGCCCAGGAGGAAAAATTTCCGCGATTTGCGGGTATTGGGCTGGCCATCCCCGGTATATGGGATCCAGAGAGCGAAACCGTTGTGTTTACGCCCAATTTACCGGAATGGGCAGGCATGAAACTGCGAGATTTGATTCAACGTCATCGGCACGACGAACCCGTTTTCATTGCCAATGACGCCGACGCCGGCGCCTGGGGCGAATTGTGGTTTGGGGCTGGGCGCGACGTGCAAGACATGATGTATGTGCTGTATGACATTGGCATCGGTGCCGGCATCATCATTCAGCGCCAGTTAATCCGCGCGCAGAATAATTCGATTGGGGAAATTGGGCATATGCTTGTTGATTCCAGCAATAAGGACATTCAGTGCGGTTGCGGTCAATATGGCTGTTTAGAAGCTCTTGGCTCATTAACGGCTCTACAGCATTACCAAGATCAAGGCATGGAGCTTCCTCAGACCCTTGATAAGATATCACGTTATTTATCCATTGGGCTCGGCGGTTTGATTAATGTCTTGTCACCGCAAATCATTGTGTTCAGCAGCCATATTTTTGCGCATTACCCGGCCTTGTGGCCGTCGGTGGTACGAAATACGCGCGGACGGCTACTCCAGCACTTAGTGCATAAAACCCAATTCCTCCAATCCCCTTTAGGCGACAACGCTTCGCTGCTGGGACTCGCAGGGCTGCTCTTTGAACAAGAATTAACCAGATCCCAAGGGCAGACGGTTAGTACGGTCAATCCATCGCAGTGGCTCATCCATCCTGCTAGTTCTCCCGCGCCTTGAAGTGCAGTCTTGCGGGTTCAGAACTCGGGGTGTCAGATGGCAAAAGGGCATCGGTTGAAACCATATTAACCAAAGCAAACAGGGTGCATTAAATTTGGAAGGGGAGGAATTATCGTGAAAAAGACAGTGCTGGCTATGGTTTCAGGACTCGCGATAGTGCTGGCGGGTTGTGGTCAAAGTCAAGCGACCGCTCCGGTCGCTAAGAAAACAGCAGGGCCCGTCACGATTGTCTGGACCGCAAGCCCTATTGCGGGACTCGGCGTGCGAAAGACACTCATTAGTCTCTTTGAAAAATCGCATCCCAATATTAAGGTAAAACTCATTACAGCGCCCACTAGCACGAATACCGACAAGGCAGCCTTAACCACACAAATTTCCAGCGGTTCGGCCACTCCCGACGTATACATGGGGGATGTGATTTGGCCAGCGCAGTTTGCGCATGCGCATTTGGCACTGGACCTCTCCCACCACCTGCCGTCCAGTTTTTGGAGTCGTTTTGCCCCCGGGTTAGTTCAAGGCGCTTCGTATAAGGGTCAAGTTTATGGCGCCCCCTTCTACATGGATTCCGGGTTTCTTTATTATCGCAAAGATTTGCTGGCCAAGGCACACTTGCCCGTTCCCAAAACCTGGGCCCAACTGGTTAGCGATTCTGAGACCTTGCAAAAAGACGGCTTGGTTAAATACGGATTTGTCTGGCAAGGCAACACCTATGAAGGGCTCACCTGTGACTGGATGGAATACATGACCGATGCAGGCGGCACGGTGCTCAATGCGGCGGGAACCAAGGCGGCTATTGACTCCCCGGCATCGTTAAAAGCGCTGACCTTTATGCGCTCGCTGATTACCAGCCATGTGTCCCCCGCCGCTGTGACCACCTTCGAAGAACCCCAGGCGATGGCCGTCTTTGATGCCGGCAAATCCGCTTTCTTGCGGAACTGGGACTATGCCTGGGCCAACTCCAATAGTCCGACCGACTCCAAAGTTGTCGGCAAGGTCGGGGTAGCACCGTTGCCGACCTTTTCAGCCAGCAACTATCCAGGCCATTCGACTATTGGCGGATGGAACATCTATGTTAATCCCCACAGCCAGCACATCCCTCAGGATTTGACCTTCATCAAGTGGATCACAGGCACCCAAGCCCAGACCGTCTTAGCGACAAAATTCTCGGAAATCCCAACGAATTACGCGGTGCAAAAGAACCCGGCCGTGCGCAAGGTAAATCCCGTCTTGGCCACCGTCAGTCATGTGCGGCTGGTTGCCAGACCCTCGAATACGCCGATCTATCCAAAGGTCAGCCAGGCCATATATTCCAACATCAATGCCGCTCTCAACGGGTCCGTGAGTCCTAGCGTGGCACTGAAAACAACCCAGACTCAGATCAATCAGGCCATATCACAAAACGGACTCTAATCGTGCCGAGCGGGAGAGGGGAACAGGCATTCCCCTCTTACTTTTCAGCCAAAGAAGGGACAATCATGGCAATACGGGTATCATTGGCGCATCGTATGCAGCGTCACCGTCCGACCAGATATTTGGTCTCCCAAGGATGGACGTTTGCATTGCCGGGACTTTTGATCATCTTGGCTATCACTATTTTCCCGGTTTTGTATTCGATCTTCGTGAGTTTTAATCACGTGGCGATTACTTCATCGGGATTTAAGCTGAGTTGGGTTGGGGTTCGTAATTACCGCACGATCTTTTCCAACAGCCTCTACCAATATTCTCTGGTCTTCACCGTAATCTATACGGTTGTGACCGTTTTGGTAGAACTGATCTTGGGAATGGGGGTGGCCCTGGTTCTCAATGCGCTGAGCCGCGGGCGCGGCTTTATGCTGGCGCTTTTGCTGTTGCCGTGGTCGTTGGTAACGGTCATTTCCGCGGAAATGTGGAGTTATATTTACAACGGCGTGTATGGGGTGCTCAATGCGATCCTAATGGGCGTAGGTCTTTTAAATCATCCGGTTACCTGGCTGGGTACTCCGATTTTGGCCATTATTTCAATGATGGTTGCCGATATTTGGAAGACGACGCCGTTTGTGGCCATCATTTTATTAGCCGGCTTACAAATGATTGCAGGGGATCTGTATGAAGCCGCCGATATCGACGGCGCGAGCGCCGGCTACAAGTTTTGGCGGATCACCGTACCGTTGCTGCGCCCGACCATTGCCCTGTCCGTACTGTTCCGGGTCTTGCAAGCCTTCGGCCTCTTTGACTTGCCCTTTGTGCTGACCGGAGGCGGTCCCGGGCATGCCACGGAATCACTGGCGCTGCTAGGATATCAGGTCATGTTCCAGGATTTGAACATGGGACGCGGAGCCGCCATTGCGGCCAGTACAACCCTTATCGTGCTATTGGCCTCACTAGTCGTGCTGAGGGTGTTTCGGGCACAAGTGGAGGAGGGAGCATCATGAACGCCAAAACAGTTCGCCGTTTTTGGATCGGGTTTTGGGTGATCATTGTGGCACTGTTGACCATTGCACCACTGTACTGGATGATCGCCACCTCGTTCAAAAATTACTTTGATCTTGGCGCCTTCCCCCCGAACCTGTTTCCCAATCCGGTGACACTTGTCAACTACCAACACGCTTTTCGTCTGTACCATTTTCAGATTTACATTGAGAATAGTATGATCGTCTCCGTCACGACCACCCTTCTGGTGCTGTTTTTCGGTTCCCTGGCGGGATATGCCTTAGGCCGCCTGCCCATTCGCGGCCGTAAGGTCATTATGGTGGCCCTGCTCATGATCTCGGTGTTCCCCGAAATCGCGGTGATTTCCCCACTCTATATGATTATGCGAACACTCGGGTGGTTAAACAGTTATCAAGCGTTGATCGTGCCCTATACGGCCTTTAACTTGCCCTTTGCCATCTGGATTCTGCGCAACTACTTCCTCTCCATTCCCTATGAAATGGAGGAGGCGGCACGGATTGACGGTGCTTCGGGATGGCGCATCATATTTCAAGTCATCTTACCCCAATCCACACCGGGGCTGTTTACCGCGGGCGTTTTCACCTTTACCGCCGCGTGGACCGAATTTTTGATGGCTTTGACCTTTAATTCCATTCCTCAGTTCCGAACGATTCCCGTCGGCATTGCCCTTTTTGGGGCCCAGTTTGTGATTCCTTATGGGACGATTTTCGCGGCCTCGACGATTGCCGTGCTCCCTATTGCCTTTGGCGTCATTATCTTCAGACGGGCTGTCGTATCCGGATTGACGCAAGGCGCTGTCAAAGGATAGAACGGAAATTTTATTGCGAGGTGACCAATTATGAAGCCATTAATGCAGGTTCCCCCCAAGGCGGCCCCATCGTTTGGTCCAGTGGCTCGGGTAACACTTCGGGAGGACAGCCGTTTAGCCGTGATCGAGACCCCAGAGCGCCGGGGCACTCTCATGATTTTGTCTAGTGGTGTTGTGCGCATTCAGTGGGACAACGGAGCCGATATTTTTCACACCCTAGTCCAGCCTCTCTTACGCCCGCCTATGGCAGGGGATGGGATGATATTAAGCCAGACCCAAGATGAATGGATCGTTTCGGCTGGCGCCGTGAAGGTTCACATTGCAAATGATGCCCGGATTACCGTGCTAGTGAACCAGGAACCCAAGTGGGTGTTTTCCCAGTGGTGGGCTTCGGGTACCGCTCTTTTTGCCCGGCTCGATGACGTCCAGGACGATGCCGTCTACGGATTGGGGGAGAAAACCGGGACCTTGAATAAACGCAGCAGACTGTGGAGTCAGTGGGCCACCGACATTCATCCCCATCTGCCGGATACCGATGCAATGTATCAGGCGATTCCGGTGATGGTGTTGGCCCGCCCCGGATCCGCGCGGGGAATTTTTCTGGCCAATACCCATCTGACCTATTTTAATTTAATCCCCGAAGATCATTTCATCCTGGGAGTCGATGATGGGCCGCTCTCCTTGTATTGTTATTGCGGTCCGACACTGCCTCAGGTCTTGGAGCAGCATACGGACATGACCAGCCGTCCCTTTTTGCCGCCGCGCTGGGCTTTGGGATTTCAGCAAAGTCGGTACAGTTATGAGTCCCAAAACCGCGTACTCGAACTCGCGCAAGAATTTCGGCGAAGGAAGATTGGGCTTGATGTCATCTATTTGGATATCCATTACATGGACGGATACCGGATTTTCACCTGGGACGCCAAGCATTTTCCCGATCCGGAGAAGCTGTGGCTCGAACTTTTGGACTTAGGTATTCGCGGCGTGACGATTGTGGATCCCGGTGTCAAAGACGAGGTCGGATACGCCGCCTACGACTCTATTTCGGAACTAGGCGCCATTATGCAATATGCCAATGGCAATCCCTTTCGGAGCCAGGTCTGGCCAGGGGTCTGTGTCTTTCCGGATTTCGCTCAACGCCAGGCCCGGGAGTGGTGGGCTCGCCAGATTCAGCTATGGCGCCAGTACGGCGTGGCCGGGGTCTGGAATGATATGAACGAGCCGGCGCTATTTGGGGCGGATTTGCGCAATCTGCAGGCAGGAGGCTATGCGGATGATGCGGGCCTCGTTCACCAGATCGATAACCATCAGGCCCTCTCGCATCTCGGAGTGCATAATGTGTATGCGCTCTTGCAGGCGGCGGCCACCGTTCAGGGCTTGACGCAAGACAATGACGAACGGCCTTTTCTTCTCAGCCGGTCAGGATTTGCGGGTATTCAGCGTTTTGCGGCGGTGTGGACCGGAGACAATAGCAGCTGGTGGGAACACCTGGCTATGGCGATTCCGATGTGTCTGAACCTGGGACTCTCCGGGGTGCCGTTTGTGGGGCCCGATATCGGGGGATTTTTCGGAGCGCCGTCCGCGGAACTGTTTGCCCGGTGGATTCAAATGGGGGTGTTCTTCCCCTTTGTTCGCGTTCATACCAATATCGACACGCCGGACCAGGAACCGTGGTCATTTGGTCCTGAAGTGGAAGATATTGCTCGCAGGTATATTGGTTACCGATACCGCCTTTTGCCCTATCTCGAAACCTTGTTTGAGGAGTCGCACCGGACCGGTGCGCCGATTATGAGGCCTTTGTTTTGGGAATTCGCCGATGACCCGGTAACCTATGAGATTGTCGATCAGTTCCTTCTCGGTTCGTCGATCCTGGTTGCGCCGGTGCTGCAACCGGGTGCACGCGAACGACTCGTGTATCTCCCCGGCACCGCGTGGTATGATCCGTGGTCTCATACCCTGCTCAGTCGGGGATGGCATCAGGTGGATGCACCTTTAGACCGCTTGCCGGTCTTTATCCGCATTGGGGGCATCATCCCTTTGGGTCCGTGCGTGGAATCGACCGAACACCTGAAGTCCCGGTGGTTGACCGGAGAAGATGGGCCCGACACGTTTTGGGTGATTCGGGGCCATGGCCAATTTACCTGCTATAGCGACGATGGGCACTCTCGCGTAGGCGGTGAATACCCGGCCCGGCGCATTCGTGTGGAGGTCCAGGACAATGATGAAGAGTGCCATATCACGGTACTCGGCCATTGGCCCAATATGGTGTCGGAACTGCACAAGGGGTATCAATTTCGTGTCGCGCCCTACGTCACTGAACCTTCGCGGGTAACCATAAACGGCACACCCGCCGAATGGAACTGGGATTCCTCACACCGCTTTGTGCAGTTACGTCTTTCCAATCCCCTTGGTGCGGGAATCCCGCTGCAGATCCATATTTTCCCCTAAATATCTTATGGGACAGCGGTGAATGACTCATTGCTCAAGAACTTTAACACCGTCTTTCGCTGTCGTATAGCAACCCTGATCCTCTGGGGCAGTCGTCACACTGGCAACCGCGATGAGCCCCGGACCTCATCGCGGTTGCGCCTCACAATGGATAAGTTTGACTAAAACCCCGCAATGTGAGCCTTATGGATCCAACATCAGCTGTCCCCGGCCCTGATGGGCCGTCATTAAACCTAGTTCATTCGGCCGCTGGGCGGTATCAACCTCGAATAGGAAATGGGTTCATATCTGCAGGGGAACAATATAATAGACCGACCACGTCACGGGACAGTTCCAAATGTTACTAAGATATGTAACTTTAGGAAAGGTCGTGACGTTTCATAGAGTAAGAAGGCGATCACCGGAAGTAATTCCCGATGATCGATTCTTCACGAAAGGCAGTTGTCATATTCTCTTCTCCGATTTAACGGACGGTTTTGGTTTGATGTCGAAATTTTAACCGCCAAAAAAGATTCCAGATATTGGTCAGGAAACCGGAGTTTTTGTCGGAAAATCATTTCGCTTACCGTGACGTTTAGACTAGAAAAAGGGGATTGTCATGAATCTGCGTCATCCATGGCCCTTGGTCGCTATCGCGTGTGGCTTGTTGCTCACGTTTGGGCTTTCATCGTCAGCCTTTGCGTCAACCACCGGACCTGCTGCCAATGGCCATTACTACGGGGTGGCGGAATGGTTTCCCAGTGTGGCCAGCAACGGTGCCTACGCCGATCTCTATATCCAATCAGGAAACGCGAAAGACTACGCATCGGGTGGGATGCCAATCAGACCGTATGGGAGGGCACCAACGGCACCAACAATGTCTCGGCCTTTCAAGATTAGGTCGAAGCCGGATACATCTACGGCGAGCTCCCCGGGGAGTAATGCGACCACCCCGTCGTACTACTGGGCTGATCAGCGTCCCAACTCAGCACTCTGGGTCCATAAGATTACGTCCATCACCCCGACGATCGGTACGTGGAAACCGATTGACATCAAGTATCTCAGGAGCGATCCTTACTATAACTTTAGTGAGGCCTCCGGTAACCAAGACTGCTATATCAACAGCAGCGGAGGGCTAACCTGCGACTCCAATACCGCGGGGTCCGTGTCGACGTCGAACCCTCCCAATACGATGCAATCCTCTTTAAAGACTGGTCTAGAAACCACCTCGGATATTGATGTAATGACGGCGTCCACGTACTCCAGTGGCATTGAGTATCTCACCACCGGAGGTACATGGACGAGTTGGACCAGGGCTTACCTCCCCGTCAATTCGCCCGCAACCGCGACTTAGGTGAGTAAGCCATCGGAAATCAGTGATTCCGAAAATTGGCAGGAAAGGAGGTAGGCCGATCATGAACCGAAAATGGCTATTATCTGGAGGAAGCGCAATCGTCGCAACGGGGATATTATCGATTATACTGTTCTCGCCGCCCGCAACCCATCGTACGGTCTTCGCCGCGACACAACAATTGAACACGATCCACACGGGTCCCGCCTGGGGAACACGAACATTAGCTTCCCTCGCCGAGATGGTGGCGAAGGGGGCCCACGACCTGAATCCGACCTCTTCAGTGTACTTTGTGACCGATCGTGGGCAAAGCAATTTGGCCACCTCGGGTGCCCGAGTCGATGGCGAGTCCATGCCCGTGGATATCGTCGTGATGCATGGTGCGTTTTCCAATCCGAAGTGGAGCACGGCTCCGTTAGGCGCTCCTACCGAAAAAGGTAATACCCTGGTGGTCATCGTGGATGCCCAAAACGGCAGTGTGGTCGATATGGGAATGATAACACAAAACACCAATCAAGCGTCCGCGATGGTCGGAAAATTAAGCGTCTTGAGCGCACGTCACTTGTTAACGGTGACCCAATACTCTTAGTGGCTTAGGGTGTTGAAGGATGGCCGCCGTGATGAGGCAGTCGTGACGACCGTCCTTATTGCCCTATCCGTCCTGTTGACACTCCCGGCGGGGGATTCTTGCGAGGAACTGATCGAAAAGGCACCGTGTACGGCAGACCCCGGAATTTATTCCTAATCTTTACCCATGGGCAGGAATATCCTGCCATTTTGGGTGTGAGGTAGTCGGAGAAGGGCAAGTGAGGATCTGTGAAGCAACATGGGATGGCTTAATAGAGACGGGGACTGCGACGATGTGT
>JAJZZP010000091.1 GCA_021797515.1 Bacillota bacterium
GTTGCAAGACCTGTAATCCGACCCGGACCGACAACGCCAATAACCCGTCTTTGGCATCCTGAAGGATGTCCACCCACGGCACCGTCACCGGCTGTTCGGGGAGCGATTTTTTCTTTATACTGGTAGGCACTAGCGATTCCTCCTTTATGATGGATCAGACCTCTCTAGTAAACCAGAGAGCCATCAGGATCGCTCGTTTCAATTTCTACGAAAAATGGGGCATTCTCGCATTAAGGTGTGTGCGGGCGGCACGGAACGGGAGATTTTCGCGTGACCCCAGGAGATCTCGGCGCGTTCGTCCCCTCCGGGGACGATCAGGGAGCCTATAAAGCAACCCCGAAGTGGCAACCGACGCGTGTCGAGAAGTCAGAGGAGGGCAAAGTACCTCAAGGACCGGCAACAAAACCGGTCTGACCCCAGAAGAGACCGGTGGAATGCCGGGGGAAGGCCTATCCGGAGAAGCAACGCAATTTATCGCAAACCATGAGAGGAGCAAAGACGGATGGCACAGACCAGTTCCCTCAGTGAAAGACCCCTCTACCCTCCGCCCAGGAGACTTGTGGAATGGGTGAATCCGACCGAGGCACCGAAGGTGCATTCCTTAATTGATAAGGTGTATCACCCGACCAACCTCTGGTTGGCATGGACCGCCGTACGGAACAATGCCGGCAGTGGCGGGGTGGACCGGGTCAGTATGGCGGACTTCGAGCGGGACTTGGAAGAGAACCTGGCGGCGCTGCATCAGGCGCTCCGAGACGGAACGTATCAGCCGCTCCCGGTACGACGTGTGTATATTCCGAAGCCGGGCACGACCAAACAACGCCCGCTCGGCATTCCCGCTATCCGAGATCGCGTGGCGCAACAGGCTCTTCTGCAGCGTCTTGAACCCGTCTTTGAACCGGATTGGGATGACGCGAGTTTTGGATATCGACGGCATCGTTCTACGACAGATGCCCTGGCCAAAATCTGGCGGGAACCCCAGGCTGGCGCTGAGTGGGTGGTGAACGCAGGCTTGTCCGACTTCTTTGGGACGGTCGACCACGAGAAGCTGTTGATGTTAGTGAATCGGCGAATTGCTGATGGTCGAGTTCTTGGACTCATCCGGCAAATGCTCGCGGCAGGGTATCAGGAACAGGGACAGTGGTATCCGACCGACCGTGGTGCTCCTTCCGTGAGAAGTATAGAGCATCCGAAAACCCCTCAAAACTACATAAAAGTCCCGCAAGTATGCAATCCGGCTCTTTAGGTACCAATCCGACGCGGGTGTGATAACATAGGAGACGTATTCGTGGGTGTTGAGATCCCTACAACAAATCATGAGGCAGGGGCAGGTGGAATCCCCGGATGGCGAACCGTCTCAGGGCATGGGAGCATCCAACCATATTGTCAGCGGATTCTATAAAATACCTCCCGGCTCTGATCATTCCTGCTATTCTAGCCCTGTTGGCCTCAGCTATTTTTACCCGAATTTTCACACCGCGTGCATACGGTGTATTAGCCCTAATTGGTGCGGCAACCGGGCCCATATTAGTGGCCGTAAACCAGGGGTTTGCACAACCCGTCGCTCGCTATTATGCCCAATATCATCAAGCAGAACAAACTCCCGCTTTTGTACAAGGGATTGAATATTTGGCGGTTCGCATTAGCTTCGGCATGCTCGGCCTCATCGGCCTACTAATAGGCATTTTGGCCATAGGGGGCCTTCCGTCCGGATTCACCTGGTGGCTCATTGGAGGTGCCGCATTGGGATTATGGGCGGCATCCTTGGTCCCAGTCATGATGCGCCAGTTGCAAGCGGCCTTCCATATTCGAGAATACCGACGGCTCCACATCGTGGGAGCTTTGTTGAATCTGCTGTTTCCCCTCACCCTTATTGGGCTTTTCAAAGCCCACATCGCGTTGATGGTCTGGGGTAGCAGTTTGAGCAGCCTCGTGATTCTCGTCTGGGTAAGTCGCCTGACGCGGACGCGATGGTGGCGCTCTCCGATCAAGGTCGTCCATTACGATCCGAGGATACGGAGCATCGTTGCTCAACTCGTACACTTTGGTCTTCCATTGATCCCTTGGTTTCTGATTATGTCCCTGCTCAGAACCACTGACCGATATATTTTGATGCTTGATCGCGGGTCGGCCGCAGTCGGCATTTATAACACCACCTATATTTTGGTGGCCGAATCCGTTGGGTTATTGGGACGGCTTGTCATGGTCGGCGAATGGCCGCACCTCATGGATTCATGGGCCCGTCATCAGCGCGGTCAAACATATGCTGACATTCGGCGCATTACGAACGTGTTACTCGCTTTGGGGATCGGGGTGATTGGATTTCAGCAGACGTTTAGTCAACTGGCATTTCACGTCTTATTAGGCCAGAATTTTTCGGCGGGGCAACATATCGTGTTGCCGATCCTACTCGGTATGCTCATTTGGGCTGTCTGTGATGTGGGACATAAAATTTTCGAATTATCGAATAAAACCAGTTTACTACTAATCCCGGCTCTCAGTGCATGGATCGTTAACCTCGTATTAAACGTGTGGCTAACCCCGATATGGGGCGTGAATGCCGTCGCGTGGGATACCTTCGCCGCCTTTGGGGTGTATGGCATTATGCTGTGGTTATTGTCCCAGTGGGTGTGGGCCTGGCCATTATCTCTGCGAACCCTGGCCGTTCTGGTTACCGTCGGCGGGATATCGTGGGGCCTGGCCTATCATCTCATACCCGGAATGCACGATTTTTGGCTGACGACCCTGGTTCACGGGGGCGCGTTTCTGATCATTTATACGCTGAGCATCGGCACGTATTTCCGAAGGAGGTTTCGATGAACCGATGGAAACGTCTTTCACATTAGGATTTTCCTATGCGCGCAGCGTTGTCGATGGTACGCACCATCGTCCCACGGCTCCCCGTCTGCAGGTGGCATTTGAACAATTGCCTCAGGTTACCGTCATCGATGTCAGTCCGTATCTGCCCCCCCTGGTGGACCGAATTATGCACCAGGTTTATCGCACCCGCGTGCGAGGGGAGACCCAATCCGTATGGGGACGCTCACGCCTGAAAGCCTACTTATTGGAGCGGCTCATCCACAAACGTAGTCAAGGCGTCCCCTTGGATGCGACCATCCAGTTGCATGGATTCTTTCAACCACCCCAGCCGTATTTTGTCTATACTGACCTGAGTTACGCGATGGTGCGCCACTTTTTTCGAGAACTCGGCGATCCCGCCATTTTTCCGGGAGTCACTGACACCATTCTCGCCCATCAAATCGAACGCCAACAACACTACTTTGAAAACGCGCAGCATATTTTTGCAATGAGTGCATGGCTGGCCCATCATCTGCAGTCGCTTCATGGGATCCCCGCCCGCCAAATTAGCGTCGTTCCCCCGGGCACCAATAGTGAGCACAGCCCAAGGGATTCTGGCCGAACGCCTCCACAAAGTGAGCAAACGGCCAGGGTGCCGAAATTACTATTTGTGGGTGGTGACTTTTATCGTAAGGGTGGCGACCTGGTCATTAGGGCGTTTCAGCACTGCCGCCAAGAATTGCCAGGTGTGCAGTTAACCATTGTTGGACCGCATGCTTGGCCTTTGGCGGGCGCCCCCCCCGAGGGTGTCATTTTTCGAGGGTGGCAACGTACGGACCAGGTGCAGCAGTTGATGCAGACGCATGATGTATTGGTAATGCCTTCGCGTTTTGAGGCCTTTGGCATCGTCTTTGTCGAAGCTCTCGCGAGCGGGATCCCCGTGATTGCCCGTAAGGCCTGTGCCATGCCGGAAATCGTGACACCGGCTCTCAATGGCGAACTGATACACTCGGATGATCCCCGGGAACTGGCGGATGCCATAATAACGGTGGTTCGCGACCCCCAATACCGTGCCAACGTGGAACGGGCGCGACAATCCACAGCCGCGTATTACTCGTGGGACCGAGCCGCCCGACAGATGTTGCAGACGATGATTGCCACAATTCCCCAACACCGCCGGGTCTGAAGCTCGGCATATCGTGCTTCTGGAATCATTCGGCAGTATAATGAAATTAGTCCCGCGGTTAAATGTCAAGGGGAAAATTTTTGAGGGCTGACAGAGGGGAAGAAATACTCAACAAGCCCCCTCGGAATGGGGTGGAAAATAATGGCATATAAGTTGTGGCAGTCCTTACTGGGGCATCACCTTCCTCGGATTATAGAGTTGGCCCCGGGTCAGCAACCCGTAGACCACGCCGAGCACCTGGCGTGCCGTCAATACCCCCGCCCGCTTGTGGCCGTGATGGGTGGCTTCACGATACTTCCGCTCGTAGAAGGCTTGCACACTGCGGGCCCTGCACACGGACCTTGTCAGCCGCCTCGATCAGGTCATCCCGCCAATAGACGTTTCCCGACCGCGTCAGGGGTCGGGCTTCGGCATCGAACTGTCCCGATTGATGCGTGCGCCAGGTCAGCCCTGCATATTTCGCCAGGGCATCATCCGACGCGAATCGTTGAATCGGCCCGATTTCCGCCACGATCCCGGCGCCATACACGGGACCGATCCCGGGGATCGACGTGACGGCATGGGTAAAGGCCGCCAACTCCCGGGCAATGCTCTTGTCCCACGGCTTGCGTTGTTGCTCCAGGCTCCGAATGGTTTCCCGATGCAAGATCAAGCTATGATGCCGGGCCTGCGATTCCGTCGGTTGCAACCGATACGCCCGGTGGGCCAGCTGGTGCAAGGTGCGGGCAATATCATCGGGGGTTTTCAAGGCCACGCCGCCAATGGCGGCGATTTCCGCGGCCAATTCGGCCAGGGGCTTTTATGCCACCGTGTCCGGCGTATATTGGGTCAACACGTGTTCCGATGCCCGGCCAAAGACGTCCGAAAAGAACGGTTGCTCGGGCGAACCCTGGCCATAACCGGCCCGGAGACAGAACACTGGCGTCAAGGCCCGATTTTTCTCTTGGGTGATGAGCGGGGCCAACTGGCGGCGGTGGCGGGTCAAGACTGGCAACGCGACGTATTTCGGGTCCGGGGGTGGAACCGGGGTGAGCCGCCCTTTTAGGATGAGATGTCGTTACCTCCGAATCAATGACTAGGCGATCATGACACAATGCTGAAGGGTTGGAGGAAATCTAGTACGGATCTAATAACTGAATCGACAAGGTCGTAGCCTCGAATCTGCAGCGCCGCGGGTCTAAGCCATGTTTGTGGGCAACTTGCTCATCAAACCACAGCAAGAAGCCCTGATAGACACCGGATTGAGTAAAATCCTGTTGCCGAATAGCACTCGCTATCGCAGAGTCTGTAGCTCTTGGTGGAATTCACCTCCACTGGGGAAACGTGCTTGCGCAGTTGGTTAGGTTGGCCAACCGTTGGTCGATAGATCACTTAGCAAGATTTTCTGCCCTACGCTGATCCTGAACGGGTAGACGATCCAAACGGCTAAAAGAAGCGAATTTTTGACGGGAAAGCTTGTGTTCCGTGAGAGTATGGGAGAATAGACCCACGAATTTCTGCTTTTGTGAGAATCTCAAGGATCGGCGGAATCTATATGTATTATGTATTAGAAAGGTGTAGATATGAAACCTTATTTTCGTATAGCATTTGTTGATTACGTTTTGGACCCGACTCGCCCGGGACGGTCGGGCTTGTCCGACATTGTGTGGGATATGGCGAGCCATTTGGTTAATCTTGGACATGAAGTACATGTAGTCGCTTCGTATCATTCTTATGATGTTCCAGATAATCGCGTTCATGTTCATAACTTTCCTACACCACCTATTGGGTATCGTAATATTGTAGGCCAGGTATGGATTCTGAAGCGAGCTGCGACTATAATACGACAGTTGGCTCCGGATATCGTCCACGCCCCGGAGTACATTTCCACGGCGGTGATGGCAACCTTGCACGTCCCGGCTCCTTTGGTTCTTACGGTTCCGGGAAACATTTATTACCGTTTAAGTGTAAAAGACGGAACGAGTTATCAATGGCATTTTGTTCAAGTACTGAAGTGGGCGGCCACGGTATCCGCGAAGAAATGTTCGAGCATTATTGCCATAAGTGATGACATGAAATTCTGGTGGGAGCGCACAGGAAGCCCAGCAAACAGGACACTGATGATTCCTTTAGGCGTTAATACTACAAGATTCCGCCATGTTAAGGATGCCCGAGCGAAATTAGATTTAGATGATGTCCCGCTCTTTGTATATGTAGGGCGGTTTTCGAAAGAAAAGGGATTATTGGATCTGATTGATGCCATTAACATTTTGCCGCCCAACCTTAAACAGGGTATGTCAGTTGTTTTGATTGGTGCGGGCCCATTGGCTGCGTCGCTAGCATATCTGATCAAGCACACTGATTTAGAGAAATCCATAAGAATGGTACCGTGGGTAGCTCCGTCGGAACTCCCATTGTGGTATTCAGCGGCAGATGCTGTAATTTTACCAAGTTACACAGAAGGCTTTAGTCGCATTATCGGCGAAGCCATGGCGTGTGGCACACCTATTATTGGAACACGTATTTCTGGAACGCGCGACCATGTTATCCCCAATGTGACAGGATATTTATACGATCCTGGGGATGTTGCGGAACTTGGCAGGATTATTGCTCATATGGTTAATCACCGAGACATACTAAGAGGTATGAGACGCGACACTGAAACCTACGTGGAGAACCATCTCGGGTGGGAGCACATTGTGTCCGAGATTGTTGATACAGTTTACAAGCCGTTGGTGCAGAACCCTAATGCTATAAATATTACAATACCTCCGTCCGTCTAGCAAGATTGGAGTTCGGAACAGTGTGGGAAGTGCCGGTCAATACTCCTAAGTCGGTGGTTTCTACCCCTTCATTTCGTAGGTCTAAGATTTTTCGTCGTTGCGGTTGTTTGAAAGTGGTCGACGCATCAGGCTTCCGGTTAATTGAGACGTCATCTCAGTAATTGTTACTGTCTCAATGTCGAATTTTTCGGATAGTTTATTGATCAGATCTCCAAGCCATTCGTAGTTTTTTTCACTGCAGTAACTAAGAGAAGGTACTGCTGAGAAAAACTCCCAGGGGTGAATGAGAAGAATAATGTGAGGAGGGTATCCCTGCATATTCTGTAAAGATGTGACCACGTTGATGGTATCAACGATTACATCAAAAGGCATGGTCAATAAGGTTCCTAGACTAAATTCCGGATACTGAAATTTTTGTAATCCCTGATTAATTCGTTGCGGGTAAGGTCTCGTTGTCAAGGGAATTTCCCATAACCCTTCTCGCTGGCGTGGAAGCGGAAGACTTCCTAGGTAAGAAGCTGGAGAGGAATCGCTAACGAAACCATACTTCTTTAACAGGACTAACGTAGACCGATTGGCATTTAGATATGGAGCTCTAAAATGTTTGGGAATTGGAAGTTCTTGTTTTTGAAAAATGTTTAATGCCTGTTCAAGTCGCTTTTCTTTTTCTCGTAGAGATTGGCTGGCGTAATTCAATGAATACTGCCACCAACGCGAGCGACCCCAAACTTCGTGATGCAAGCCATGAAGTCCAAGATCGTGTTGAGTCAATACATCGTGGTATTTAGATATCGCCGTAACAATATCACCTTGGACGTAGAAAGTTGCCTTGACATCATAGATCCGGCACCATTGGTCGAACTTGGGAAGAAAGGATAAAGCTGCAGAGACATTTCCTGGATCACGAAAATTGCCTTCCAGGTCAACCGTAACGCATAGTTGAAATGATTGAGGAATATTGGATTCAAAGTGATGATTAAACCGCCAATTACGGATCAGAGCATGCGGCCAAGCATGGTACAAGCGTGTATCCAACAACAAGTCGACCATTCGCTCCATATTCTTGGTCCATGGTCCATTCAGCATGTACATTGTTTAGTATTGTCTCCTTACAATAACGACATTAAGCTCTATCTGGCAATATCTGCCTTATACGGCAAGGTTCGATGGATGGTGCGGAACCTGATGCGCACGGTTAAGCTGTTCTCTCGTGTCCCAATGGACGTTCGTAAGGGCGTGAGAAGGCTCACTAAGACTCCTACCGCCCCCCCTGATCGGAGGCTCACGTGCGGGTTGTGCAGCGGCTTATGAAGAGGTAGTCGCATCTTTCAAGGGTCGTCCACCGATTCCCTCTCCGGATCCGTCGTGTGACTATCTTCTCAGAATGGAGGTCCATCCTATTTCCTCGACGTTGTTCGTCGGAATTGATGTCAGTCAAGCCGACCATGTCGTCTGCACCATGACGGGACGTGGTGGCGAATGGGGGCGCTTCCGGCTGGCCAATGTTCACCCGAACATCGAACAGTTGATCGGCTGGTTGATCACCTCTCGAATACACTGGGCCTTCAATCCCAGCGTAATCGTTGTTGTCTCTTGCATGTGTGCAACATCCTTTCATTGTGAGGATGATAACAATATGTGCCTCTCTTTGTGTTGTGGCAAATAGTTTCAACTGATCGTATCGCATGCGTTGATGGATATCTAGAATCTTGCTCAAAAATTGATCAGTACCATTAAGCCCGCGGTTTACGGTGCTATCCTCAGTAGAAAATGCTAATCACAAATTTGAGCACACTACCGTAGTGAAGTTTTAAATTTGCAATTGTGCACGGGTACTCTCTGTCAAGGATTCAGGAATTTGGAAATGATTCAGTAAGGCGAGACAAGACGCTTACTGAGTGGGCCGTAAAGTCATTTCTTGTCAACAATGTCCCTGCGTTCACCTACCTCAACACCTATACGTTCCGTACTCAAAATAGAATTAAATTGTTGATGTGCCTGAAACATACATTCTAAATTTGTCCCCACTGTAGCACTAATTAGTCCGAGTAAGCCTTGTACCTTTCTTGTCAAATTACCAGTGCGTATCAATTTTTGAGAATAGTAGAGTGCATTAGTTCGATCATGATTAACTAAACTCTGTCGGACCATATTTAGGTAAGAATCATTAATTACCCGGGAGTATTGTTGAACAATTTCTGTAGGACTGATGTTAAGTTTTTCCCTTAACTGCAGGCTATATTGATTCCATTGGTCGAGAGCTATGGTTAAACCTATCTCCGCAATTTGTATTGAAAATTCCTGTGTGACTTGATTTGATGATTGTCTCCAATATCCTAAACATTGGTCATCGATGTAAAAGATATTACCGGGCAGTTGAAATAGCCTTAACCAAGTTGGGTAATCAACAGCAGGGAAGTCTTTGTCCTGCCAAAAGCCCCCAATTGTGTCTAAAGCATCTCTTCTTAATATCACACTTACCGGCATGATACACGAACGTTTTGTGAGAGCCAATTTTAAGTACTCACAAGTGGTTTGCAGACCTTCTAGATCTGGATGACAATATTCGCCAACAATTTCCGCGTCGTGACTAATTTTAGTTATACCATGGCTCATGATTATAGTTGGATTTTCGTGGATAGCAATCTGATACTCAAGTTTGTTGGACGGCCAATAATCATCGCCTTCCAGAATAGCAATTAGGGAGCCGCGGGCCACGGATAAGGCCTGATTATATAAATCGTGTAGCATGAAGATTCCTTGATGTTCTCTAGGTAGAAACTTAATCCGGGAATCTCGTTCAGCATAATTACGTACTATTTGACGCGTGTCATCTGGCGAACCGTCATCGACAACAATCTGTTCCCAATTTTGGTATGTTTGGTTCATGACGCTTTGAATACACTGGGCGATTGTCGAACCATGCTTATAGGTGGGAGTAATTATTGATACCAATGGCTTCATCATGTTCTCCTTACACAAATTTAGGATTTTGGTGTGTCGTTGATTCCATGAATGATTTGGTGCACTACCACACCGAGCTATTTCTCATAATCCGCCGCGTAGTCCGCAAGGAAACTATGGAGGTTCCCAAGAAGTGCAGGCCAATGCCTGTTACCTTTACTGGTATCCCCGCTGGAGAAAGATATCGTATTCGGGCCAACAAAGGGTGCAATACCAGCACGCAGACCACAAAGGCTACCGCCAAATTCCACTGCGGACTGAATACGATGGTAATCAAAAGTCCGATCATACACAAGACGGTAACGACAGGGATAGCCATTGTCATGAGGTTGGAAGAGACGTCCTGTTTCTCATGAAACTTCATGTCTAGAACCAGGACATTTCGAATCCATCAACTTTGTTTGCGAACGGAGAGCCTCACATCCAATGCTCCATCCATGATCTCTGTGGGTTTTCTGCACATAAATGCCATGTTAGTTTCCTCCAGAAATGTTATCTATAAGCACTTTTGTTTGCACATGTGTCACCATGTCAATTGATGAAATAAGACCTGATAGGCTGCCTTAAGAGCAGCACCCCAGTCTCCAACAATAGTTTC
>JAJZZP010000029.1 GCA_021797515.1 Bacillota bacterium
ATGGGAGCGCAACCAAGGATTCGACACCAACCACCCTGAACCCTGCTGAGAGCAGCAGTCAAGCAGACAGAATAAAGGAACTTTTCATGCGGCGGGGTGCGGCGGAGCAGCATGGGAAACTATTCAGGTACTTCAATGCTTAACCGTCTGCTAGAACGTCGCGGTGATGGCCCGATTGGAGTATTGGTCACCGCTGGCATGGAAGATTACTTTCGGATGGAAAGAGCGGCTCAGACCTATGCTGGGTATCCTTTTTCTGATCGACTGCACGTGGTTACCCATGTTCATAACGAGCCTTTGGTTCCGCGTCGATATATCAAGGGAATTCGGGAACGGATCAGTTTTTTTGGTGAAGAAGTGGTACCTCTGTATCAAGAGGAAGTAAAGACAGCTGTCAGAGCGTTGGCACATCAAGGAGTTAGGGCGCTTTGTGTTAGCTTTCTATACTCTTATCGGGATCCGCGCCATGAAATTGAGGCTTTCGAAATCGCTAGGGAAGTGTTGCTTGAAGAAGGGATCGACATTCCAGTGTATTTGTCTTCTCGGTCTAACCCTGTGCGTGGTGACCTAGCCCGTTTAAATACGTTGGTGGTCGAGGTTTATGCTGCGCGACCATCCCGTCAGCAACTGTTTGATATTCGGGACCGCCTCAAAGGGGAAGGCAGTGTGGCACCTGTACGTGTTTTGGCTTCGTACGGTGGCACCGTTTCACCTGATGTGGAATGGTTGGTGACAACTCTGATTTCCGGGCCGATTGGCGGCATTTTGGGGGCTCGTCGGCTTAGTGAAGCCTTGCATTTCGAGAATGTGGTTTGCACCGATGTGGGGGGAACCAGTTTTGATGTGGGATTAATCACGGAACGCGAATTGCTGACGCGAACGGAACCAACAGTGGCACGATTCTTGCTAACGTTGCCGACTCTTGCGATGGATTCCATCGGAGCCGGAACCGGAACTCTGGTTCGCATTGATCCGGCGGTGAAGAGGGTGATGTTGGGCCCGGACAGCGCCGGTTATCTATTAGGGGCTTGTAACGCCGACAGCGGTATAACTGTACCGTCCATCACCGACTGTGATCTGGCCTTGGGTTATATTAATCCCGACTATTTTTTGGGAGGAGAAGTTAAGGTGGACCGAGACCGGGCTTTGGCCGCCATCGAGGAACAGATTGTGGAACCCTTGAACAGCGACCCGTTTTCCGCTGCAGAAGGGGTTGTACGGCTGTTAGAAACTCAAATGCGGGACCATTTGTATGGAATGGTTTTGGGATTAGGATATGCTCCGGAAAATTATCGGTTATTTGGATATGGCGGGGGAGGACCCTTGCATGTGGCCGGATATTCTGAAGGGCTCTCTTTTCAGGACATCCTGGTGCCCAGTTGGGCCGCGGCTTTTTCAGCTTTTGGCGGGGCCTGCGCGGATTATGCTTACCGATATGACCGCAGTATCGACTTGTTAATTACTCCCGAACTCTCCGCACGCAAGATGGTAGCTGAATCCTTGAATCAGGCGTGGGCCGACATACGAAGCCGGATTGGACAAGAGTTCTTGAGGGACGGACTAAATCCCGACGAAATGAGCTTTGTGCCTTCGGTACGGATGCAATATCTTGGTATGCTCGACGATATTGAGGTGCGGACTACATGGCCGATTAATTCCGAAGACTCTCTCACCAGTCTTATTGTTCGCTTTGATGATTTATTTGCAAAGATCTTCGCCAGATCTGCCAGAAGTCCGGAAGCAGGGTACTTTGTCACAAAAGCCATCGGGGTGGGAATCCTGCCAACTGAAAAGCCGGTTTTACCCAAGTTTCCTCTTCAAGGTGCTACCCCAACGATTAATGCGCACAAAGGAACTCGTAAGCTGTATTGGCATGGAGAGTGGCATACCGCCAACCTGTGGGAAATGGACAGACTCCACTCGGGCAATGAGATTCAAGGTCCTTCGGTTGTTGAAGCGCCAGCAACAACATTTCTGGTTCCGCCCGGGCGTAAGGCGATACTCGACACTTACCGTGTTTTCCATTTGGACAACGGTTAAAGGAGGTTGTTAATATGGGCACTACTATGCATTCCATGACTCTGAAAGACCGCCTCACAGCATCCGAGCAGAGGTACCGAAAGACGGGGCACTATCAAGGCATTACCCATCTTTCTTTGAAAGAAGCAGATCCTTTTCGTTACGAAAAGGTGTATAGCGAGTTGCGAGGCGCCTTGGTTTCCGCCCGAGAGACCGCATTGCACATTTCTGCTTCGCCGATCGTTAGAAATATCGGAGAGCTGTGCTTTGCTTTCTATACTCCCGAGGGAGACTCGGTCGCAGTGTCTACGGGAATTATTACCCATGTGCACACCATGAGCGAAGCCATTAAATTTATGATACGACAAGGCTATGAAGACGATCCAGGAATATCTGAAGGCGACATTTTTTGTAACAATGACCCCGACCTGGGAAATGTACACACGACCGACGTGCACACCATGATCCCCATTTTTTGGGAAGGTCAGATGTTGGGTTGGGCGGGAGGAGTGGCGCACCAGGTAGATATTGGCGCCTCTACGCCCGGTCATGATCCGGTAGCCACAGCAAATCGTTTCGAAGATGGATTTTACGTGACCGCAGAAAAAATTGGCGAAAATCATGAAGTGCGCAAGGATTTCAAAATACGAGCTCAGCGCAGCGTACGCACCCCGTTATACTGGGATCTTGACGAAAAGTGTCGCATTGCAGGGATATATATGTACGGGATGCGGTTTATCGCATTATCCGGGAAGAAGGTTTGGAGTACTTCCAAACTTTTATGCGAGAAGCGGTGGAAGAAGGGCGTGAAATATTTATGGCCCGCATCCGTGAACGATTGATCCCCGGAATTTACCGTACGGCATCCTTTATGGATGCGCCTTATAAGGGAAAGGCGTGGCATCCGGAACAGAATCACGACTTTGTCATGCATGCGCCAATGACGATCACTATAGGTTCCGAAGGAACTTTTAAACTGGACATGGACGGTGCAAGTGGTCCCGGCCCCTTTCCATTCAACTCGTCCGAAGGCTCGATGCAGGGGGCACTCTGGGTGCAGATCACCCAAACCTTGATTTATGATGGCAAGGTCAACGATGGGTCATATTTAGCAGCGCAACATTATTTTCCTCCGGGATCCTGGTGCAATCCCCAAAACCCATTGCTCGCCTATGGGTCGCCGTGGGCGTATCTTATCCCGGCATTCACGGGAATGTTTCGATTATTGTCACGGGGATACTTTGCTCGAGGCTATCGCGAAGAGATTGTTTCCGGCTACGGATTTACCGGGGATCCGACGCAGGGCGGTGGGATCCTTGTAGATGGGACCTACTTTCCTGTATCCAACTTTGAACTATGTGCAGTGGGGTTAGGTGCGCGGGGCACGATGGATGGGCTGGACGCGGCATACGCGATGTGGAATCCCGAGGCCGATATGGGGGACGCAGAAGTGTGGGAAACCATTGAATCAGGATTGCTATATCTTTCGCGACGATTCAAACCTGACACTGCGGGTTATGGCAGATTTCGTGGTGGAAGCGGCTGGGAATCCCTTCGTTTGGTTCATGGAGTGCAGGAATTGCAACTATACTCATGGCGGGAAGGTCGGGTTTTTCATGGTGGAGCCGGGTTGTTTGGGGGATACCCAGGAGCTACTGGCTATCGATTGTTTGTAAAAAATACGGATTTTTATGAAATGGTGGCAGATCGTGTGCCCTTTCCGCTAGGGGATCGCGACCCTGCCCAAAGAGAATTGGATCATGGGTTAGGGGGGACCATGCATTTATCTCGTGACGGATTGATACTTCCACAACCATTTCAAAATGGTGATGTTTGGCTTTCGTTGTTCTCGGGCGGACCAGGTTACGGCGACCCCTTAGAACGTCCCGTTGACGAAGTGGTGCAGGACATTGAGGGAGATATTTATCTTCCCCAAACAGCGAAGTCTGTATTTGGAGTGGTATTAAGTGACGAAACTGGGGAAGAAGTCGAAGCAGATTCGGAGCGCACTGAACAACAACGAGTGACTATGATGGCGAACCGACAGGTTCGGTCGGTAACCTACCAAGAATTCTGGGCAGAAGAACGAAAAAAATTTTGCAAGGGCAGTTCGTAGAACCCATTCGTCGGATGTATCGTGAGTCGATGCAATTGTCGCCCAGATGGGCTACGGACTTCTGCAAGTTTTGGGATCTGCCCACTGGCTTCCAATTTAAGCAATAGGACTATGGAGGTGTGAACTGTGCCATATGACAAAAAGACCCTAAGCGCGCTGATTTCGGGACAACTACCATGGGCTGAAACCAAAGAAATTATGTCAGGCGGAAAGGATCCCGACCGTTTCCATATGGTTTTGGACATTGCCCAATCCATGGTGTCATTTTCGGAGAAGATATTGCTGCCGTTGGGCCCTCATTTGTTCATTGTCCAAAAAGGCGCCGACCGTATTGTGAAGTGCGATTGCGGTTTCGAATTCGGCGACTACCAGACGAATTGGAAATATATGTCTCGGGTCTTGGTGCGTAATTCAGAGGAAATGCTTCAGGAACTGTACCATCCTGACCAGGGAGTAGACCCCGAATGGATGGAACTTCGCGAGTTTTATTGCCCTGGGTGTTTTCATTTGTTGGAAACTGAAGCGGTTCCACCGGGATATCCGGTAATGTTTGATTTTCAACCGGATTTGGAAACGTTCTATCGCGACTGGCTTTACGAGCCCCTGGAATAGCTAGCGCTATCAGCAATGATCTAATGTTTGTGGAGGGGGACCGTTGAGTCCCCCGTCCGTTCGCAAGGCGGTAGCAGTACAATTCCCGGAGGTGGTGATCGACTGGCACGCCGTGGATCAGGCGCTCGCCATCGGGCCCTCTACGGCACCCGCAAGCCCCGCGCAACTCGAGTGGGCCACGGTGGCCTCGTGGTTACAGGATTGGGCCATGGATCGCACGCAAGGTTTTCCCGCCGAGCGTGCCGCCTTGCAGGTGGCAGCCCAGGTGCTCACCGCGTGGCAAGCTCGTCGACCCGGGTAAGCACTGCGCCATCGTCGCGGATGTCCTGATCACGCCGGCTTTCGGGGGCGTCCCGCGTCGCGAACGTCCCCAAGCCGGATTCCACGCCCGGAGAACAGGGCATTCCCATTCTTTTCCGATCTGCCCCACCCGCGAAGTGGGAGCATCAAGGGGAATCTGACATCGGATGTCATGTGTTCCAGAACAGCACGGCGTATCGGTTGACGCGAACAATGCTCGCGCAGCGAGAATCGCCTGAAACCACGAAAATCGCTTCCCTGGTAAGACAACCCTCGGATGGGGAACCCCTTTCACTCCCGTTTCGCGTAGGCCGTGGTTTTTGGCCGTTCGCGAAACGGGAGTCCCAGCCCGTAGGGTTGTTCCGTCATCACACCGGGAATGACCGCGAGCACCGCCTCCAGGAGGGTGGCTTCTTCTTTCATGGACAGCTCCGTTTGTGACGGATTACCGTGAGGGGATCCTGCAGGGAATCTGACACCGGATGTCATTTCCCGAAGACAGGGGGATACTCCGATGGGTTCGACTTTTGCGGTTGATGGTCCCCAGTGCAGAGGACCTGACGGCAGGATTCCCATGGGGAATTTGGTTTACCGTTTTTGAGGAATTTCAGTTGCCCTTGACAATCCGTTTGAGCCTGCAAGGGGAGGATGCGGCGGCAGACGCCGCCGAACACGGGACATGGACGGAGCCCGGTGCCATTGCCCAACGCGACGGCGCCGCGTACTATCGCATTGGGGAAACGTCGGGCATCGTAGCGACCCACACCGTGCGCCTCGTGGTGGTGGAGTCCTCCGCACTCCGGGCGAAAGCAGATGCCCGTATCGCGCAGGATCTCGAGACAGCCGCGAAGCGGGTGGACAACGCGGCCAAACGGCTCGGCCGCCAACGGTTTGCCTCCGAGGCGGAGGCTCACCAGGCGCTGGAATCCTGGAAATAGACCCTGTCGGCGTTGGACTGGTGGTCGGTGGATGCCGTGTTGCACACCGCCACGCGGCGGCGACGACGTCCCGAGGGGGGGCCTTGGTGACCGCCGAATGGTTATGGACGATCCCACGGGGTTCCCCCCATCAGGCGTTTGTCGACCGGGAACATCTTCGGCGCCGGACCTTCGTGCTGATTTCCAACGATCCGCAGCGGTCTGCTGCGGAATTGCTGTCGGCGTATCACGAGGAATGGGTGGTGGAAGGCACCCATTTCACGCTCAAAGGGCCGGTCAGTATCGCGCCGGTCTTTTTGAAGGATCCGAGAAAACTCACGGCCTCTGTCTACGTGGTGTATATGGAGGTGTTACTGTGGAGCGTCATGCAAGCCGTAGCCCGACGCAATGAGGTGTTGTTGCCGTACCCCAATGGGAAATGACAAGACGCTCCGTCTACCAAGCGCATCAAAGAACTGTTGACGCCAGTGGCCATCTCCTGTTACCGCGTGGGCAACACCACCCATCGCGCACTCGGGGAGTTGACCTGGGTTCAGCGTTTGGCCTGCCTGCTGTTGGAAATCGAACCACGGCGGCTAGCCGCCGTGCCGTCAGGATAGTCAAAAAAATTAGGCGTCTACCTCTGGGTCAGGGTGCGAAATACGGGTCGGTTGCACCATTTGTGGTGGAATTGATTCCGAAGGAATATGTGTTGGATTATGATTGGTGTCGCCAGCTCATTTAGTGTCAACTGTAGGGGGTCGTATTAAGGCCAAAATCGGTAACCTTGCCAACCTTTTCAGCGTTGTCTTGAGCAAATAGGCAAGGAGGCTTTCGGGTGAACAAAATGGCGCTCTACACGACATGTTTCCTTATAAGCCTGTTCTATTTGACCGGATGCGGGTCTGTGGCGTCTAACGGGGTTCATCACCATAGCCATAAATCTTCCGCCACTGCCGTAGTACCCAAAATCGCAAAGGTTCAAGCCAAAGTCGTGACTATTCCTGGAACGCCGTTAACTTTGTCCACCATAGCGTTTCCCAATACAACTGATGGATGGGTAGGGGGGAACGGAATCATTTTAGCAACGGCCAATAGCGGACATACTTGGCACACTCAATATCGGGGAGGGCAATATGTTCAACAACTAGATTTCTTAAATTCTCAACAGGGTTGGGCATTGGGAACCGATGATCTTTTGACGACCAACAATGGTGGCAGACAATGGATTAAGGTATCCACCATCAATAATCCAAACCAAATGAACACCATCGATTTTGTTAGCAGCAAGATAGGATATGGTTTACTGGGCCGGATCCAGTTTTCAGGGGCGATGCCGCTGATGGAAACAACCAATGGAGGTAAAACCTGGAAATCATTGAGCTCTCATTTATTTGCTAGCGCCATTACCTTCGCGAATTCCCGCCAAGGTTGGGCAATAGTGCCTGGCGCACATAACAACGAAGCCTTGGAATACACAGACAATGGTGGCATCACATGGAAACCACAACTCCAATTGGGGAACACCGGTAACCCAATGAGCGGGGCTAAACTCGTCGCAGTGAGCTCTGAAAATGTCTGGGCATTGCTTTATGGTGGGGTGGGAATGTCGCAAGGATCATATTCCCTATTTCACACGACTAACGGCGGTACAACGTGGAATGCCGTGATGTCCGTATCGACGGCAGATGGCCCGGGACCTGGCAATCCCCAACATGTTCCCCAAGGGCCTGGTAGCAGCCCTGGGCCATTTTCGGTGGTAAACGGTCAAAGCGCTTATGAATTGGGAATATGTGAGGCCTGCGGCATGGGAACTGCAACGCTTGGAGGCATCATTAACGGAGGAACATGGACCAATCAGGCGCAAGCTTTGAAGGGGGTAACAGGAATCCTGAGGGCCATGGCATTTCCTAGTGTGCATGACGGCTGGGTTGTTGGATCGCCTCAATCGGGAGTTACCCAAATTTTGGCGACTACAAATGGGGGCCAATCTTGGCATCCACAGTTCCGATATATTATGCCCGGGCCAACCAATGGAGTATCCTTTGTCACCTCTCAATTAGGTTATGGTATCGGATCGGTTACTAACCAATACGTCGTGCAGAAAACTGAAGATGGGGGAATCACTTGGAAAACTGTCGGAACTCTGCCGAGTCTTCCGAATCAAGACCCCTTTACTAGCTTATCGTTTTTGAACCCCAATGTGGGATTTGCCCTATCTCCCCAAGGGCAATTGGCACAAACTGTAAACGGGGGACGAAGTTGGGTGTCACTACCCGCCGTGCCACTGCAGGAACCCTACATTGCTTTGTATTTTGCGAGTCCCAATCTAGGGGTTATCTATTCAACCAATGTAAATCTAACAACAACCGACGGAGGTCTGCACTGGCATATGGATAACAGCCCTCTTGCGGCGCAATTGCCTCCCGGCACGTTAACCCAGCAACCTCAAACGATAGCGCAATGGGGTGCGAAGAATTTGTGGATTGTGACCACGATTGGACCTGATCCAAATGGCGATCTGTGGCATACTGCCAATGGAGGCAAGACTTGGACGCGTTATGCCTGGAATTTTCCCGTTAGCGTGCAGTCCGCGTCCTTCATTAATCCTCAAGTTGGATATATCCTCGCTTATGGAAGCCAATTGTTCAAAACCACCAATGGGGGGTCGACATGGGTTCAGATGCCTTAGTAAGAGTAGTTGACAACTAGACTGTCCCCGCCTAATGAAATCTTAGGGAGAGCATTTTTCGCTTTCCTAGAATTTGTCCATTACCCACCTAAATGATCAATGCCATTCTTTGACACGCCATTATCCGATCCGCGACTGGTTCCACTAACGGGCAACGTCTTTTCCATCGTGACTGAACGCAGGGCTGCTCCGTGCCAACTTAACATGCCTTTGTCAACCACACCATAGCCTATTTCTAGCCAAAAATTTAACACGCGATTGCCGTAACCCGTGACAAGTCCTGGACTCAATCGCGGACGTCTATTGAAGAACGCCCATCTATGGGAGATGCTATACTAACACTGATTAGAATTGTTATGTTCTTGGCGAATTATCGTTGCGGCAAATTCAAACTCTGGGGAGGAACGATTATGTTTTGGGCACATTATGGTTGGCTCATAGGGATCACCGTGGGGGCCTTGGCCGTGGGCGAGATGGTTCACCTTTTAACGCTTATTGAGCGTGATTTGACGGACATTCACGCGCTGCTGTGGAAGCAGTTTCCGGAACAACAACTTCAAGAAGATGCCCTCCGTGATCGGATTACGCCATATATTAAACGCAATCAAAAAATCACCGCGATTAAAATTGTCCGCCAGACCATGGGATGTACACTGATCGAGGCCAAGCGATTTGTCGATGAATGGGCAGCGGAAATTTCTTGAGCGCAGCAGACTATCAGCGCCTAATCCGGTCAAAGCGATAGAATGCGCACGGAGCCCAGCGAAAATTGTGCTAGCCGCCTTCAGTATCATCCACATAATGGATATCCATTGTACACGAAGAGCTCGGCGGACCAAGCTGATGGTTTCCATGCATGTTTATCAACCCCCAACCTAATACAACCTAATACGGGGGATGGCGATAGTGTTTAGCACATGGTCGCTTTGCCACGAACTTAACGAAACACAAGAAAAAGCCGTCGGAATGTCTTGTCAACTCATCATATGGGGTGGATATTGGCATCGCAGTCAACTTTCCACATCAGTTATCACGGCTTGCCAAATGCACAACCAGCATGTAACAAAACTGAGACCGCCCCTAACATAAAGGCGGTCTCGCAATGGAGAAATGGACCTAGCGGAAGTTTCCTAGTTAAGGGGCAAAATTGGCCTCAAAGGCTTGCACCGCCTCAAATTTGTGTTTATACAACAAAATTTGGGTTGCAGACGGGTTAAGTCAGAAAAAATATTTCTTAATTAAGCGCCAAAATTGCAAAGGAGTTTTGAGGGTCGATCGCGAACTTCTGTTTATCAACCCATGGAACAGGAGGTTCGCCGATGGCAACCATTACCAAGCGCAAAGTGAATGGACACGTCTACTACTATCTGGTCGAAGGAAAACGGGTCGATGGGAAATCACGACTCGTGAAACAACAATACTTGGGGCGGGCTGAGCAGGTCGTCGCACGATTGGAGGGACAGTCCGCGGAACCCACCCGGGTGCGGGTGGCCGAGTACGGGGGCAGCCAAGCCTTGTCCAAAAGGGGCTCGACACCCCACGCCGTCGGCGACCGTCGGTCGCCAGCCTGCGAAAGCGGGTGGACGACACCCTGGCTAAAGCCGGCCCCCACCTGCAGGACTGGGTCGCGACCACAGTGACTGA
>JAJZZP010000108.1 GCA_021797515.1 Bacillota bacterium
CACGCCAAATCAAAATTGATCAGGTCATGGTTGCCCGGTACGACGTCAGCACAGCAAAGGCATTTTGGGGTCTAGCTTTTGGTGTGCTGTATTTCTTTCTATTGAACCTTTAGGGATGGGTTATGACGTATGAATCTACCATGACGCCCATTAGCGAAGATTCTTCGGCACAATGCTTATATGATATTGCATTTTTTGACAAACTTATTTAGAATTATTATTAGTTAGAGGATATACTATTTAAGAACAAGGAGGAGTTTAAGTGGCTGCATTATTAGAAAGCAAGACACATGCCAACTTGAAAGAAGCATTTGCTGGAGAGTCGCAAGCAAATCGCCGGTACCTGTATTTCGCCCAAAAGGCGGACATTGAGGGCCGGCCTGACGTCGCTGGCTTATTTCGTGATGTGGCCGATGGTGAAACCGGTCATGCTTTTGGCCACTTTGAGTTTCTGGAAGAAGTCGGTGATCCAGTGACTGGTGTTCCTGTGGGTTCCACGGAGCAAAATCTTAAGAGCGCTATTGAGGGCGAAACATACGAATACACGCAGATGTATCCTGGGTTTGCTAAAGTGGCACGTGAAGAAGGATTTGAAGAAATTGCCGAGTGGTTCGAAACTTTGGCCCGTGCGGAAAAAAGCCACGCCGGACGCTTTACCAAAGGATTGAACACCCTCGACCAGGACTAATTAAAAGGGGCCGTGTGGCCCCTTTTACCCTTCCGTTTAGGAGGAACCTATGGACTACAACCCTCGGGAGTCTCAATATTGGGACGAATCACGTCTCGTTTCCGATATGAAGCTAGCGTTCGATGTGTGTAACGGATGCCGATTATGCCACAACTTGTGCCCGTCGTTCCCGGTATTATTTGAAGCAGTGGAGTCGCACGATGATGTCGTGGAGGCACTAGCCGTGGAAGAAATGGCCCACGTAGCTGACCTGTGTTACCAATGTAAACTTTGTTTTCTGAAGTGCCCATATGTGCCGCCGCATCGCTTTGATCTCGACTTTCCTCGCCTGATGTTGCGATCCAAGGCGATACGCACCCGTCAACACGGTATGAGTCGCAGCGACAAATTTTTGGGGGATCCCGAGCGGTCCGGACGGTTAGGGACATCTATGCCTTCGCTGGCCAATTGGAGTTTAACGCAACCATTTGTGCGCAAGCAAATGGAAAAACGGATGGGAATTGACCATCGTCGCCATCTGCCGAAGTTTGCCTCGATGCGGTTTTCCCAATGGGCAAAAAAACATCAATCAACGACAGCTTCCGTCGACGTCGCTGTGTTTACCACGTGTACCGTGGAATATCATGCAGCGGGTATCGGGCAAGCGGCCCTGAAGGTATTGGGACACAATGGGATAACGGCAGCGGTTCCGCCCGATTTGCGCTGTTGCGGAATGCCAGCACTGGATGGAGGAGACATTGATGGAGCCACGGAACGAGCGGCGCAGAATGTAACCAAACTAGTTGACTATGCGAAGGCAGGTAAGAAAATATTAGTCCTCCAGCCGACCTGTGCATTTGTGTTAAAACACGAGTATCCGGTCCTTTTGGGCACCGAAGAAGCTAAGCAAGTTGCCGCGGCGACGCTTGATATCACGGAATACTTGGCGGGGTTGATGAAAGCAGGCAAACTCAAACGCGAATTTCGATCTTCGCCTCAAACCGTTACGTACCATTTGTCTTGCCATAGCAAAGCACAGGGGTTGAAAAAAACTGCGGCAGATTTGCTGAGCGGCATTGAGGGAACTACCGTGAATGTGGTCGATCGATGCGCCGGAATTGATGGCACATGGGGCCTCAAGGCCGAGTATTATGATGAATCCCAGAAGGTTGCCAAGAAACTGACGGAAGCCTTTCATTCGGCTCACGATACCGCGGCTTGCTCCGATTGCGCTTTGGCTGGCCTACAGATTGAGACGGTCACTGACAGACCACCCCGGCATCCGGTGCAAATTTTATGGGAAGCCTACGGACTTGATGATTGAAGATCCAGTCTTTGCAAGATTTAACAATATTCAGGAGGGATGGTATGCGCCAGTTAACGATGGAAGATATCGTGTCGAACCAAGAATATGAAACCACGCGCACGGCATTTAGACAGCGTGTCATTAATTTAAAGAAACTGAGGCGATTGGCCATAGGGCCCAGAATTTCCCTGGTGTTCGAGAACACCGACACCATGCGATTTCAGGTTCAAGAAATGATGCGGATCGAACACATCGAAGATGCTGAGAAAATCCGCGAAGAGATTGAAGTCTACAACGATCTCTTGCCCCCTGGGCTCGCGATCGGGGCTACGCTACTTATCGAATTGTCTCAAACCGACGACATGCCGACAATTCTGCGCCAACTTTCCGGGGTCGAGGAACATGTAGTTCTGGAAATCGGCGATCAACGGCTCCCCGCGGTGGCGGAAGCGGGACGATCTACCGAAGAAAAGACTAGTTCCGTACATTATCTCACGTTTCCATTTACAGAGTCGGATCGTAATTTGCTAATGGATCATCCGGACTCGGCGGCGGTACGCATTAACCACCCGGGATACAGCTATCAGACAAAGGTTCCCGCAGAAACCGTGAGTCTTTTAATTGGCGACTTGCTGGCATCTCGCGAGTAAGGGAGGGGACGCGTGTTGGACTTGTCGGATCCCACTGGCGTATCCAAGGTGTTGCATGATAAAGGACTCAGGGCAACGCCGCAAAGGATGGCAGTTTTGGTTGCCATTGGCCAGCTATCGCATCCGGCGGCGGAAGAGGTGGCCCGGCTGGTGATGGAAAGCTATCCTACACTGAGTTTGGCTACGGTATATAACACCTTGGATACATTAGAAAATCAGGGCTTGATTCGTTGCTTTAAGGTGGAGGGGCGACGGCGGTTTGATTTGCGTACCGAGGCGCATCACCATTTATGGTGTACCAAGTGTCAAAGAATGGACGATGTACCGGCTGCCACGGCGCCAGGTTGTGAGGATTTGGTTGACACCGGATGGAAGGTTGAAGATGTGATAGTGACCTATAAAGGGGTTTGCCCGCGCTGTCAGGCAAGGTCAAATCATGCAGGAGCTTAGAAAGTGCGACCAATGCGGGTTGGCTCAAACCCGTACCCAGGTCGTGCCCGGCACTGGATCCGACCATGCCCGCATCATGTTTACCGCAGAAGCCCCGGGAAAACAAGAGGATCGCATTGGCGTCGGTTTCTCCGGCAGCGCCGGGAAAATATTTGACGAAATTTTGGCGCATCTTGGGTTAACACGCGACGCCATTTGGCTGAATAACGCGGTACGTTGTCGGCCTACCGATACCGGCTCCAAAAATCGGGCCCCGCATCCATTAGAAATTGCGGCATGCCGACCTTGGCTGGAGCACGATCTCAGGCACGTTCAGCCGGAGATCATGGTGACCTTGGGACGTACCGCTTTTCTTTCGGTGACGGGTGAAGCGGATTTTGCTCAGTTTCGTGGCAAATTTTATCCCTCAACAGTTCCCATCTTTCCTTTGGCGCATCCGGCCTACCTGATTTACCGAAAAACGGCAGTTGATGGATATCGTAACGACTTGGAGCAACTGCGGCAATTACTGCTAGCACGAAATATCCCTTTGGGTCCACCCTTGCCGTCGCGGTTTATGGTCTAGATTTTTACTCCGGTTACGACCAACCGGTACTTCAACAACTGCCCCGAGGCTAGGATACTGGCGGGAGCATGGCCGTCGATAAACGTCAGTGCTTGGCTGCCTTCCGGCGATTCTGCCGAGACGGGAGACAGCCACTCGGTTGGGGTCATGGGTTCCACCGACACTTGGAGATATTCCAAATCATAACCGGCTTTCCCGAGCAGAGCACACCATTCATTGGCAGACCGTGCCGCGTGGTGCGAAGGATCCCGCAGTTTCTCCAATTGATTGAGCCAATCTATTGCCGAGGATGGTGCGGTCATATCGGAAATACCCAAAACTCCGCCGGGTTTCAAGACACGATGCGCCTCGCGAAGAAATAACGGGAGATTCTGAAAATGGTGCGCCGCACGTCGGCAGGTGATGGCGTCAAATGTTTGGGGTTCCCACGGCAATTGCTCGACGTTTCCGATAAGCCAGGAGATTGAGAGCCCGCGTTTCTCCGCCAGGTCTTGGGCATCCTGCACCATTTCTGGTGTCATGTCCATCCCGATTACTTGGTGTCCTCGAGATGCCAAGGCGAGAGCGGTATGTCCGGTGCCACAGGCGGCATCAAAAACCACACTGTTCGGTTGAAGTTCAAGGCAATTAATGAGGCGCGTAAGGTCACTACCGTGCGCGTGATGGTCACTGGTTCGGTACGCAGCATGGTAGCGTCCGAAGTAACTTGTGATTTTTGAGTCTGATAATGGCATTGGGTACACCCTCCTATCACGATCTTGGTTCGATAATACGGTACAATACGAGAGAAAAGATGTCGATTTTGCAAGAGTAAGATGCAGGGTGTGCAATGACAAGAGATATTCCACAGCTCGATATGCTAGATTTGGCCATTGTGGTGATGTTGGCCGACGGCGCCAGTTTGTCCCAAGTGGGGATCCAGGTGGGCCTGTCACCTTCTGCCCTATCGCATCGATTGACACGTTTATCGAATCGCTTGGGGTACCCGGTGACCCAAACGGTCAGGCGGCAATTGCGGATCTCCGACCGTTTGGCACGATCCATGCCCCATTTGAAAGCCGCGCTTCACCACTTGGCGAAAGCCCAATCGGTTATCGGTCAGGATTTGGGAACTGTGCGGAGTATAGGGATCGCGCGAATTTTTTCCGGATGGGCGGAACAGTTTCTTCCCGACCATAGCGGAGTCGATCAGTGGCAAGTCGTTACCGGTACTTCGGAGGATATTGTACGATTAGTGCGTCAAGGACATGTTGAAGCGGGTATGATACGGACCGATCATGGGTTGGCTGGGATGAATATGCGCATTTTGGGATACGATCCCTTGATGGCGGTCGCTAGTCCGGCGTTGGTGAATCACTTACCCGATGCGATGGAATTATGGCCATGGATCGGATTTAGCCAACAACTGGGGCATGGGCTAAGTGTCAATCGCGCACTGGCCCAATCCGGCTGGATGCCCGTTTATAAATTCCACGTCGATGCTTTGGAGTCGGCCCAGGTGCTGGCTGCCCAATCTAAGGGGGTCGCCGTGCTCCCGAAATCCATGGTCTCAAATCAGATTCGGGAGCATCGGCTGGTTGAGGTTCAAGTGGCTTCGGTTATTTGGCCCGAGCGCACGGTAGCCGCACTACATTTAAGCGGGGTTCCGGAGCCGATGTGGCTGTCCCGTTTTGCAGATCGGGTCACGCGGTATCTAAATCATGGTCAAACCACCGGAAACGGATAGGACTTGGCCGGTGATATACTGAGCCGCATCGCTGGTTAAGAACACCACCACGGCCGCGACTTCTTGGGGTTGCCCTAGCCGGCGTAGCGGAATTTTTTGCACCATTTTTCCGATTAAATGTTGGGCACTTTCTGTGGCGGCATTTTCATCGAGCATGCCAGTGGCTATGGGGCCGGGGGAAACCGCGTTGACCCGGATTTTGTAGCGTGCCATCTCTTGGGCCAGCGATTTGGTTAAGGAGATGACACCGCCTTTTGCTGCGGCATAGACGGACTCCCCGGCCATGCCTACCCGCGCCGCGTCGGAGACCACGTTGATAATGACGCCGGAGTTGCGCTTTGCCATATGAGGTAGCAATGCATGGCACAAATATACGGGTCCCCAAAAATTTGTCGCCATGATGCGATCCCAGTAATCGGGGGATTCGCTTAAAAAAGGTTGGGTGAGTGTCCATCCCGCATTATTAACCAAGACGTCTACTGGATTTTTCGACGCCAGTTTTTCACTAGCCGTAGCCACCGCCCGGTAGTCACCGACATCAATGGCCATCCCTCTAACCAGGTCTTGATAGGTTGAAAGGTGGGCCATGCCGCTCTCTACGCTTTCGGGGTGCAGTGCCCATATGGTAACCTGATGACCTTGCGTTAAGAAAGCCTCGGCTGTAGCTAGTCCGATTCCTCGGGAACCTCCGGTAATTAAGATATGACTCAGGTTAATCACCGCCTTAGGCAACGCTTAATTTCTTGTCTTCATGTTTTCGAAGGGCCCGGATGTCAGGGTGAGCCCTCCGTCGACGCGCAATATTTGGCCGGTCACAAAATCTGCCAAATGGGAAGCCAAAAACAGGGCAACCCGTGCTACGTCCTCGGGATGTCCCACACGGCCCAGCGGCGTTTGCTCACGGACTTCCCGATCGAAAGCAGGATAGCGTTCCCCCATGTAATAACGGGCGGAATCGGTATCTATGACACCAGGTGCAATCCCGTTGCAGGTGATGCCTTTGGGTCCTAGCTCGTAGGCCAAATACCGGGTAAAAGTTTCAACCGCGCCCTTGGCCGCACCAATCGTGGCATAACCGGGCAGAGTAAATGGGGTGCCGTGACCCGACACGGTAATGATTCTTGCGGAGTTGCGCCCTTCCATCAGTGGCACTGCGCGCTGCACGGCATGCACCAAACCATCAAAAGTGAGTTGAAAAGTTCGGTTTACATGGTAGGGCTTCAAGTCCAGAATCTTTTTAAAAGCCGTCGCTGCAGCGTTGGCCATAAAGATATCAAGGCCACCAAAACTCGACTGAATTTCGTCGAACAAGCTGTCGATGGCAGCCGGATCCTCAAAATCGGCACAGATGGCCTGCGCCTGACCACCTTGGCTGCGAATGTGGGATACTGCCTGATGAGCTAACTCCTCGGACTTGTGGTAGTGAATGATGACGGTGGCGCCTTCTTGGGAAAACATCTCGACGGTAGCGCGGCCGATACCCCGAGAACTCCCGGTTACCAAAGCGACTTTACCGGAAAGGAGGCCCATTTAACTATCTAATCCTTTCCCTAGCCATTCGCCGCCATCCATGACCAAGACCTCCCCATTGATATAATCAGCGTAGGAAGAAACCAAATAACTTGCGGCGCGGGCGACCTCCTCGACAGTGCCGAATCGTCCCACCGGGATCTTCGAGCGCAGACGGATTTCGTCTTCTGGGTTAGCCCAAAGCGGACGAGCTCCCTCTGTATCAGTGGGTCCGGGGCAGAGCGCGTTGACACGGATCCCGTGGTGTGCCCATTCTACGGCTAAAGTGCGGGTCATTGCGACAATGCCGGCCTTAGCCGCTGCCGAGTGAACGGTTCGGGGACCCCCTGTCCAGGCATAGCTGGCTACAATTGACAGGATTTTGCCATGACCCTGTCGGATCATTTGCAGACCTGCCGCACGCGTACAGTAAAATGTCCCGTTCAACACAGTGTTGACTATGGCGTTCCAACCGTTGACCGACAATTTCTCGGTGTCCACCAAGAAATTTCCTGCAGCACTGTTTACTAAGATATCGAGGCTTCCCCACTGGTTGGTGGCTTTCTCAATCAATGATTGCACTTGGTCGGGCTGACGCACATCGGTAGCTACGGTAATCGTCGGGAAGCCTTGACGCAGCAATTCTGCCTTTGCTGTATCCAAACGATTGATATTGCGTCCGGCCAAAACCAGGTGAGCCCCTAAACGGCCTAATTCTTCGGCAATGCCGAGACCAATTCCGGATCCGCCTCCTGTGATGACGGCAGTTTGGTCCTTTAAGCTGCCTTCCGGTAACATCGCGGATGTTTGCATTGAAATATTTGTCTGCCTCCTTAGCGGCTAATTTTTGATATGCGGATGATCGTCAGCTCATTGACCAAGAAATTTCGCAGTGCGGCGCTCCAAAAAGGCCGCTACGGCTTCTTGGTGGTCCTGAGTCTGACCGAGTCGGTCTTGTACGGTAGCTTCCAACCGAAGAACGTCAGGCCAGGACAGTCCTTGCGACTGCAACATTAACTGGCGGATTTCAAGCATGGCTTGAGTGGGGCCCTCGGCTAAATTGTTGGCAATATTACGGGTTTCGATTTCCGCTTGTTCTAAAGTGGCAAACCGAAAATGGGCCAGGCCCCAATTCATGGCGTCCTCTGCCGTGATAGATTGACCTAACAGGGATAGAGCCAAAGCACGGGACCATCCCAAAGCTCGGGCCAAGAGAAAGCTGGCTCCCGTGTCAGGGGCAAGTCCTACTTTGACGAAGGCAGGAATGAACGAGGTTTGGTCCGTGATGACTCGAATGTCACAAGCTAAAGCTAAAGACAGTCCCCCTCCCGCTGCGGGACCATGAATCAACCCGACCACCGGCTTTGGCATATTGAGCAGTGCATCGACGATGGGATTGTATTCGTCTCTTACGAGCCGGCCTAAGTCAGGGGGATGATCGCGATACATTTCTTGCATCTCACGCACGTCTTGACCCACAGAAAAGGCACGGCCAGTTCCAGTGAGGATAAGGCAACGTATTTCTTTAGCGTTTCGGGCTTGAGCCAGAGTTTCTAGTAGCTGATTACGCATAGTATGGGTCAGCGCGTTGAGTGCTCCAGGGCGATGAAGACCAATGGTCATGACGCCTTGGTCCAACTCTGTAACAATTTCAGTATCCTGAGACATACGTTCCTGCCTCCTTATGTGTGGTCCGTCCGAAAATAACGGTAACATAATCTTAAGAGGTGAGCGAGAAAATTTTCCGCCAGATCTTGTCAAATTCGCAGCTCGTGGTATATTAAATATAGGTACTTCCAAAATGGAACTAAAGGAGTTGTCATTGATGACACGATGGAATATTGATGTGGCTCACAGCACTGCAGAGTTTTCAATTCGGCATCTTATGATTTCGACGGTCAAAGGTCGTTTCAGCGATATTGAAGGGTATATTGAGGGCGAGCCGGAGAATTTGGAATCGGGTTCGGTGAGTGTTTCTTTAGATGTGTCCACGGTAGATACACGACAATCAGATCGCGACACCCACCTACGGTCGGCGGATTTTTTCGACGTGGAGAAATTTCCTAAAATGACATTTCAGAGTACCAAAATTACCCCGTCAGGAAACAATCGGTATCAAGTGAGTGGAGATCTGACCATTCATGGGGTTACCCGTGCGGAGACGTTTGATGTGACTTTCGAAGGCCGCGCCAAGGACCCTTGGGGTGGGGAGCGCGCTGGATTTAGTGGATCTGCCACTATTAACCGCAAAGATTACGGATTGCAATGGAATGTCGCATTGGAAGCGGGCGGGGTAATGGTTGGGGACCAGGTTAAAATAAATGTCGAAATTGAGGCCGTGCGTCAAGACGGTTAAGGTGATGCCGGAGGATGCCTCTAAAGCGTGGGGGCATCCCCCGCTCGATTGTAGCCGTCGGTTTACCTGTTTCGCAATCGCCGGGATAGAAATTCGGTGATGGTTTGGTTAGTGATTTGCGGCTCTTCAATGTGCGGCAAGTGCCCGCAGTTGTCGATAACTACCAATTCTGCATCAGATAGGCTTGTTTCCATTATCCGTCCATATTCCAAGGGGATGATTCGATCGTCCCGGCCCCACAATAACAGGGTTGGCATGTTCACCCGACGGAGGTCCCAAGATGGATCCGGCCCAATCGGCGCGCGATCCAGATACTTCGCAAAAATTTCCCGCCCATGATTGAGTTCCTGGGCGTCTTCCAATGATCGGTAAGGCGTATTGCGTTTGTACGTGTCAGGATCATAGACCAGTCCGGACATAAATTGTTGGCGTGGCAGTGCCAGAGGATTGACTACCGGAACGTCTGGCAGTACCACGCCTACTGCATCAAGCAGCAATAGCGCCCTAATCCTTCCTGGGTCTCTCATGGCGGCTCCTAGAGCAACCCTTCCTCCCATGGAATTGCCGCCTAAAATCATATGGTGGACTCCAATACTGCCCATCCATTCTAAAATCACGGATCCTAGCGCGTCTGCGGTTTCCATACCATCAACCCATTCTGATTGACCGAAGCCAGGCATATCCGGGGCAATGACCCGGTACTGATCTTTAAAGTACTGCATTTGGTGGGTCCAGGCACGACCGGTGCCGCCTCCACCATGCAAGAGACAGAGTGTTGGACCCGCTCCCGCTTCAAACCAACTCCATTGTTTTCCACGCCATCGACTGTGGCGGCGTTCAATGTCACTCATGGTGCACCCCTCCGAATGGTTCTCATTCTAATCGTGTCATGGCGGTCAAGCAACCGAATACCGAATGTCTATTTGGTAAGGCCACCACTTCCCGAGTACACTAAGTCTCGCGCGCTGAACGCATGTCTTTGAGTGTTAGCTTCTGATAAGATGCAGGTAGGAGACTTTCGGCATTTGCGAACTTTAAGAAACCAGCATTATGGGGTGACATCGTGAGGATACAAGATGTTGGGGAACGGGAACTGATCTCGATCATTCACAGACTTCAGGCACAGGTACCGTTAGGGTATGTGGGAATAGGCGATGATGCTGCCTATTTGCCGCCAAATTCCTCGGGCACGCTGATTAGTCAGGACATGCTGGTAGAGAATGTTCATTTCCGGTTGGATTGGACGACAGCAGAACAATTGGGTGAAAAGGCCGTAGCAGTCAATATCAGCGACATTGCGGCCATGGGTGGACAACCGATGGCGATGCTGACCAGCCTCAGTGTGCCGGGAAATCTTGATGTGCAATGGGTAGAAGACCTTTATCGCGGTATTGCCAAGGCATTAGACTGGTATGGTGCGGTATTGGTAGGCGGGGACACCGTTGGCTCGACAGACCGTATTGCATTGGATGTCACTGTGCTCGGGCGCCCAGGCCCCACCGGTCCGATATTGAGAACAGGGGCCAAACCGGGAGACCGGATTTTTGTCACGGGAAGGCTGGGTGCGGCTTATGCTGGATATCTCCTCTTATCGCATGGCACTACCTGGCCGAGTACGGTGGTGTCGGAACGTAGTGTGATGATGGCGCATTTGTCGCCAGTAGCGCGCATCCAAATGGGCCTAGCTATGGCACCTTGGGCGCATGCAATGACCGACGTCAGTGATGGCCTGGTCATGGAGTTGGAGGAACTGACCCGATTTGGCAGTATTGGCGCGACGATTTGGCAGGACGCCTTACCAATTGATGCGGCTACCCGGGCCACCGCGCAACGATTTGGTGGTGACGTGGTGGATTTTGCCTTGTTCGGCGGGGAAGACTATGAACTTGTTGCAACCATTTCTCCCACCCGGGTCAGCGAAGTGTTATCATTGGCCACCCGCTGCGGAGTAGCGGTAACGGAAGTGGGGATTATTACGGAATCCCCAGGAATTCGCATAGCAGGGACTGCTGGCGGAGAGGAGCGCGTGGTTCATGGCCATGGGTTCAATCACTTTTCATTGGCATGACCTGTCTCAACTCAATACTGTGGCAAACGCGTGTGCAACCCTCTGGAAAGCTCCCGCTGTGGTATTGCTGGAAGGGGAACTGGGGGCAGGTAAGACCACTTTGGTTCAAAACGTGTTGTCTGCGTGGGGGATTGCCGAACGAATTAAGTCGCCTACCTTTGATTTGGTGCATTGGTATCAAATGGACGATATGGTCGTCCTTCACGTGGATCTTTATCGTATCGCCGACCAAGGCGAGCTTTTGGCATTAGACCTTCCCTCGCCAAACGAGGACATTCCCTACGTTCTACTGGTGGAATGGGGACATTGGTTGCGACAATGGTACCCTGATCGGTTTGAATGCCAAATTCTACGCGAATCCGATGGAGAAAGAACCATGGTGGTGACGGCCGTAGGCGACGAACCGTTACGACGTCTGTCGCAACAGGAGGTATCGGATACGTGAAAATATTAGGCTTGGATGCATCAGGGCCTACTCTGGCTGTGGGACTGATAGAGGAGACGACGGTGGCAGCAGATTTTATGTGGACCAGACCACGGACTGCTGGAAGTCATCTCATGGCCTGGGTGCAGCAAATTGTAGAACAGTGGGGGCGGCCCGACGCGATAGCCGTGGGAATAGGCCCGGGATCGTTCACCGGAGTGCGGATTGCCGTGACCGCAGCTAAAGCTTTGGCTTACGCCTGGAATATTCCCGTTAAGGGGGTGTCGTCTTTGCAAGCTTGGGCGATGAACGCGCCACGGGAAAGCCATGTCCTGGTGACGACAGAACTCCGGGGGCCTGCTTTTTACGCTGGATATTACCGAATCACGGCCGAGGGACCACAGCCGATGATGAGAGACCAAGCGATTAATGGCGCGTTGCCCAGTACCTTTCCGACTTCTGAGATGGTTTATGTGACGGGACCGTTAGGCGAGTCGACTGAGGGACTGATGCGTGTGGGAATTCGGGCAACGCCGTTGCTGATTGCACTGATGGGGTCCTCCGTGGCATTATTAGGTCGAAAGGCATTGATCGAAGGACGAACCGATACCCCGGAAGCACTAGCGCCTTTTTATGGGCGTCCTCCGGCCATTACGGCGATTCCTTCGGGATCGGAGCAGAATATCGCAGATGGCGATTAGTGATGATGTTTCAGAGAACGCTTCATCAGAAGTTATGGTGCGCGATATGTATTTGGCGGATCTCGAAGCAGTGATGGGCATTGAGGCACATTCTTTTCCCACGCCATGGTCGCGCAATGCGTTTCAAACTGAACTGTTGGAAAATACCTTTGCCACCTATTTAGTGCTTGATTTTCATGGTCGGGTCGTCGCATACGGAGGCATGTGGATCATTTTAGACGAGGCGCATATTACCAACGTGGCGGTGCACCCTGATTACCGCGGTCACCATCTGGGCCAGCAGATGATGGAAGGCCTGATGGATCGGGCGCGCGCTTTAGGTGTGCGGCGAATGACACTGGAAGTGCGGCGTGGCAATGCTGTGGCGCTAAATCTTTATCACAAGCTGGGGTTTGTTCAGCTGGGAGTGCGCCGCGGATATTATACCGATACGCACGAAGATGCGTTCATTATGTGGAGGGATCCTCTGTAGTCTCAGGTGCTGGCCGGCGAACAATACGCCCTCCCCACCATGCTGCGAACATACCCAATATCGCGTAGAAGACACCTCCCATAGCGCTGATCAACAAAGCACTGGTCACCATGTGCAAATGCAGCATGGTTACGGCAGCTTGTGCCGGGACGCCGGGTAACTGGCTAATGAATGCGGCTTGGGCTAATGGCAGCCGTAAAAGATATTGGTTGAGCAATGCGGCGGCAAATGCCGTGAAAAAACCCACTTGGAATGCTTTGGTGACAATGGTGCGGTGGCGTTTGGCCAGACTGCGGCCTAACAGCACAAACACAATCACGCTTAGAAGAAATGCAAAGAAATGAGCTAGAGACAACAGCCGATAGGTGAAAGGTGAAAAGACCATCGCACTGGGTAACGAAAATATCATCAATAGTAAAATGGTATAGAGCCAAATCATAGTTGACGCCCTCCCTGCTAGTGGTGCCGCCTACGATAATTTTTTGCGGCATTGGGTGTAGTATGGGTAAAATCGGTAAAATTAACACGAGATTCTAGGGGGCGGGGAACGGAAATGCGGGTATTGGGGATTGAGTCGTCTTGCGATGAAACGGCGGCTGCTCTGGTGGAAGACGGCACGCGACTTTTAGCAACCAGTTTGGCTTCATCTGCTGCAATCCATGCCCGATATGGCGGAGTGGTACCTGAAGTCGCAGCCAGAGAACATACTATGGCTATTTTGCCTGTCGTTGAACAGGTATTGCAGGATGTAGGATTGAATCGGCATGATGTGGATGCAGTGGCGGTTACTGAAGGCCCGGGACTATTGGGAGCATTGTTGGTTGGGGTGACGTTTGCCAAAGGATTTGCTTTAGGATGCCAGATTCCTGTAGTAGGAGTACATCATTTGGAAGCGCATCTCTATGCCAATGCCTTGGTGGCACCCATCGTGTTTCCGGCTTTGGGTCTGTTAGTGTCGGGAGGCCACACCTCGCTAGTATTATGGAAGGCTCATGGGGAATTAACCGTGCTGGGGGAAACCCGCGATGACGCGGCCGGCGAGGCGTTTGACAAAGGGGCTCGTGCCCTAGGTTTATCCTACCCTGGCGGCCCGGAAATCGAGAGATTGGCGGCGACGGTCGAGACAACCTCGCTACATTTGCCGATTGCGAATTTAGGTTCGGATAGTTTGGACTTTAGTTTCAGTGGGGTGAAGACGGCGACCGCTGACCTTATTCGAAGCCAACCTCACCGAAAGGCAGAAATAGCCTATGCTCTTCAGTCTGCGGTTGCCGAGGCTTTGATTCGCAATGTGTCTCGGGCACTGAGTCGGTATCCGGTCGGTGATGTGTATTTAGCCGGCGGCGTCACGGCCAACGAATTTCTGCGGCATCGGATGCAGCAATTGGGACGGGCTCAGAATATTCGAGTGCACATACCTCCTGCGCGGTACTGCACCGATAACGCGGCAATGGTGGCTTCGCTCGGATATTATCGCTTGACCCGGGGAATCCGCATGTCGTACTTTGATGCTCCGCGTGTGAATTATCCCCTGGGACAGCAATAGACTGTGCATAAGTTGTGGATAGTGTGGATAATCATGTCATTTCAAGGGAGATTATAGGTTATGTTATTAAAATTTGGCGAACATGAGCCGATTGTGGATGATCCGGTCTTTATTGCTCCCGGTTCCTATATTATTGGACAGGTCCATCTGCAATCGGAAGCCTCCATTTGGTTTAACGCGGTAGTGCGTGGAGACACCACGGCAATCGTCCTAGGCTCACGGAGCAATGTACAAGATGGTGCCGTGCTGCACGCCGATCCAGGATACACTTGCCACATCGGGCGCGGGGTCACTATTGGTCATCGGGCCGTGGTGCATGGGGCGCACGTGGAACAATCGGTATTGATTGGGATGGGGGCGGTGGTGATGAATGGGACGCGAATTGGGCATCACTCGATTATCGCGGCAGGCAGCGTAATTGCCGAGGGCACCGAAATTCCTGCTGGCCATTTGGTGATGGGGGTGCCGGGACGCGTGGTGAGGGCCTTGAATGCGTCAGAAATGGATCGCATTGAAGGGGCGGCCGATCATTATGTGAGTCTTTGGCTTAATCAGGGCTGGCAATTTCATTGACTTTGAGTCATAGCTAATATCGTACTAAAGAAAAATTCGAGATTTCGGGGCAGGAGGCGTCCAGATGCAGCATGTGCACTTTATCGGGGTGGGTGGCTACAGTATGAGCGGTCTCGCTTTGTTGCTGCATCGTCAAGGATACCTGGTCACAGGTTCCGATGTTAAAAGATCAAGCCGTACCGAGCGATTGGAATCGGATGGAATTGCAGTTTCCTACGGGCATAGGGCCGAATTGGTGCGGGGTTCCGATGTCGTTGTGTACAACACTGATGTGCCCGAGGATAACCCAGAACGCCAAGCTGCATTGGCTCATCACCTGCGCGTGATTCATCGGTCTGAACTTTTAGCGGAGGCGCTAGAGCCTTACCGAGCCATCACGGTAAGCGGAACCCATGGGAAAACGACCACTACATCAATGATTGGCACCATATTGCAACGGTATCATTTGGATCCGACGATATTGGTCGGTGGCGAGGTGCCGCAATTTGACGGCAACCTGCGTGTGGGCCATGGGCCTTACGCAGTCGCCGAAGCCGACGAAAGCGACGGGACTTTTTTGCGCTACCATCCCGTCGTCGCGGTCGCTACTAATGTGGATCCAGAACACCTGGATCATTATGGGGGAGAATTTGAAAATCTTAAACATGCTTTTCGATCCTATGTATCGGCTGTACCCGACGATGGTTTAGCGGTTTTGGGCGTGGACAATACGGTTTTACTGGAAATGTCCCGCTCATTAGTGGTGCCGTGGATGAGCTACGGGTTGACCGAGGCGGCTGAGGTGAGGGCCGCGGAAATTAAAATGCTTCCCAATAAAACCGAGTTTACTCTGCTAGTATCAGGAAAATCCGCAGGTCGCGGCAGTCTTTGTGTTCCTGGGTTGCATAACGTGGCCAATGCACTAGGAGCAATCACTGCTGCTCATCACGTAGGGGTGCCCTATGCTGATTCCTTGGACAGTTTGCGCGAATTTACCAACGCAGCACGTCGTTTCCAGGTTTTGTTGTCGAGCCCGATAACAGTAGTGGATGATTATGCGCATCACCCAACAGAGATTCGCTCAACACTTAAGGCAGCTCGCCAAGTAAGCAGTCACCGTGTGGTCGCCTTATTTCAACCACAACGTTATATTCGAACCAAAAATCTTTGGGATCAGTTTATTAACGCCTTTGAAGACGCGGACGTGCTGTATTTAACTGACATTTATTCACCTCCGGGAGAAGAACCTATACCCGGTGTCACCAGCCAAGCTCTTGCGGAGGAGATCCGGGCGCGGCACAGGGGGATAGTGCATTTCTATGCCACTATGGAAGAGACGGTCGAGATGATTTTGGGGGAGTTGAAGCCGGGTGATACCTTCATTACCATGGGGGCTGGTAATGTCTACCTCGTAGCGCAAAGAATTGTTGAACAAATTCAACGCCAGTGATTGCTCCTCTTTTTGCCGTTGTGATAGACTTGGTTAAACTTCTAGGGAGGACAGATCACGGTGAATTTTGAAGAAAAATTTGGACCCGAGGCCTTGACCTTTGATGATGTTCTGTTGATGCCGGCACATTCGGAGGTTTTGCCGCGGGATGTTGTTTTAACGACGCGTTTAACCCGCCACGTGCAACTCAACGTGCCGCTGGTTTCTGCGGGTATGGATACAGTGACCGAGGCACGGATGGCCATTGCCATTGCCCGAGAGGGCGGTATCGGGGTGATTCATAAGAATATGTCGATTGAGCACCAAGCTAGCGAGGTCGACAAGGTCAAAAGATCAGAACATGGGGTCATCATTGACCCCATTTATTTAGGACCTGATCATGCTATTCGAGACGCACTGGAGTTAATGAGCAGGTACCGCATTTCAGGAGTGCCCATTGTTCGTGATGGGGGCTTCCTGGTGGGAATTTTAACAAACCGAGACTTGCGATTTGAACAGGATTTCGACCGCCCGATTCACGAAGTCATGACCAAAGATGGATTAGTCACCGCATCCGAGGGCACTACCTTGGATGAAGCCAAGAAGTTGCTCGGGCAGCATCGCATTGAAAAATTGCCATTGGTCGACAAACAAGGGCGTCTCCGTGGATTGATTACCATTAAAGATATAGAAAAGGCACGGAAATTTCCCAATGCGGCGAAAGACGCCAATGGGCGATTGCTGGTGGCGGCTGCGGTTTCAGTCGGAGCCCAAACTCTGGAGCGGGTAGAAGCTTTGGTGGCGTCTCGGGTGGACGTGGTCGTCGTCGATACTGCCCATGGCCATTCTGCCGGGGTCCTGAGCACCATTCGCGTGATTAAAGAAACTTTCCCTGATATAGACGTGATTGGCGGTAACGTTGCGACGGCCGAAGGAACCCGCGCGTTAATCGAGGCTGGAGTGGACGGGGTTAAGGTAGGCGTAGGCCCCGGATCGATTTGTACCACCCGGGTAGTTGCAGGGATTGGGGTACCGCAGATCACCGCCGTGTGGAACGCGTACCAAGCCGCCAAACCTTATGATGTGCCGGTGATTGCCGACGGTGGCGTGCGCTGGTCCGGTGATTTGGTTAAAGCTTTGGCGGCAGGCGCCTCCAGTGTGATGTTGGGTTCCCTTTTTGCTGGAACTGAAGAAAGCCCCGGCGAAATGGAGATATTTAAGGGCCGATCGTTCAAAGTCTACCGCGGTATGGGGTCGTTAGCCGCCATGAAGCAAGGATCATCTGACCGATATTTTCAGGACGATTTAGATGTGGAAAAACTGGTGCCTGAGGGCATTGAAGGCCGGGTTCCTTATCGCGGGTCGTTGGCCGATACCGTTTATCAACTATTGGGCGGCGTGCGGTCGGGAATGGGATACTGCGGCGCGCCTAATTTGTTTGAACTTCGGGAACACGGTAGATTTCTTCGCATCACCAACGCTGGCTTAGTAGAGAGCCACCCCCACGATGTGCAGATTACCAAAGAATCGCCGAACTATAGTTTATAGGCGGGGGGGCTCATTGTGGCACGTTTGATCATCGAGGGCCAGCATTCATTGGCTGGTGAAGTGAGTATCGAGGGTTCGAAAAACAGTGCATTGCCGATTATTACTGCGGCGGCGCTAGCGTCCCAAGGCGTCAGTATTTTAGAAAATGTGCCGCGTTACACCGATATTTTGGATCTCTGCGAGATTCTACGCCAGCTGGGGGCCACAGTAACCTGGTACCACAACACTCAATTACGAATTGATGCATCACAATTGAGAGGTCATATAGCGCCCTATGAATTAGCCAGCAAACTGCGAGGCTCCACCTATGTGATCGGGCTGTTGCTGACGCGATTAGGCAAAGCTGATGTCGCTTTCCCTGGAGGTTGCCAGATTGGTTCACGCCCGGTTAATTTTCATGTACGGGGATTCGAAGCCCTAGGAGCCACCATGGGGTTGGAACACGGCTCCATATTAGGAAAGGTAGACGGCCCGCTTAAAGGGGCACGGATCTATATCGAACGTGCTTCCTTCGGTACAACCATCAACCTCATGATTGCTGGCAGTTTGGCTCAGGGAGTGACCACATTAGAAAATGCGGCCATGGAACCGGAAGTGGTAGATATGGCGAATTTTCTCAACGCGATGGGGGGGCGGGTGCGTGGCGCTGGCACCAACTTAATTCGCATCGAAGGAGTGCCATCGCTTCATGGCGCGCACCATGAAATTATTCCCGATCGCCTTGAGGCCGGTACTTACTTGATGGCTGGCGCCATCACCGGTGGGGTGGTGACGGTTACCAACGTCATACCCGAACACCTGAGGACGGTATTGTTAAAATTAGAGCAGGCCGGAGCCGAGATCGAGGAGGATATGGATTGGATCCGTTTAACGATGTCTCAGCGCCCCATGTCTGTTGATATCGAGACTTTGCCGTATCCGGGGTTTCCAACCGATTTGCATCCGCAAATGGTTGCTTTGTTAAGCTTCGCCGATGGTGTGGCAGTAGTCGAAGAAACAGTATTTGAGAATCGGTTTGGGTACACCCACGACTTGGTGCGATTAGGAGCCAATATCAAGGTGGAGCGGGAAACCGCGATTGTCCGCGGAGTCCAAGTGTTGACAGGCGCTCCTGTAGAAGCGCAGGATATTCGTGGCGGGGCAGCCCTGGTGCTGGCGGCACTGGGAGCGCTTGGCACCACTATCGTTGACAAAGTGGAATATATTGACCGCGGCTATCATGGAATTGAGCGCAAGTTGGCTCAATTGGGGGCGGCCATTCATCGTGAGTTGTGAAAGGCGGAGGGGATTATGCCACAAACCGTAATTGTTGGTCTGGCGCGAACGCCATTTGTTCCGTTTGGAGGATCATTGAAGGATATTGCGGCCTCAGATTTGGGAGCCGTTGCAATTCGCGGCGCATTGGACCGAGCCGGGATTGGCGAAGATATTGATTATGTGTTTATGGGACAAGTAGTACAGGCGGGAGAGGGACAAATTCCCTCACGGCAGGCCTCGATAAGGGCAGGACTTCCCGAACGGGTGCCATCAGATACGATTAATAAAGTGTGTGCCTCGAGTCTTAGGGCCGTGAATTTGGCTGATATGGCCATTCGCCTCGGAGAGATCAGATCGGCTGTCGCTGGTGGTATGGAATCCATGAGTCGTGCACCCTATTTGGTGCCAGGTGCTCGCTGGGGTGTTCGCATGGGTGACACTCCAATGGTCGATTCGGTGGTGCATGATGGACTCTGGTGTAGTTTTGGACAGTGTCACATGGGAGTATACGGCAGTGAAGTGGCCAAGGAGTTTGGCATCACGCGGGAAGAACAAGATGCCTGGGCGTACCGCAGCCATGAACGGGCGTTGGCGGCCATCGATGGCGGGCGGTTTGCCGAAGAAATTGTACCGGTTACGGTCGCCGGAAAAAAGGGACAAACGACTGAAATCATGGAGGATCAGGGGCCACGGCGGGACACCTCGCTGCAAAAACTGCAATCTTTAAAGCCAGTATTTGTGATGGATGGTACCGTGACTGCTGGCAACGCACCGGGGTTGACGGATGGCGCGTCGGCATTGGTGCTGATGGATCGAGATCGTGCCTTGGAGTTGGGGATGCCCATCTTAGCCACGATTTTAAGCTCAGGTCAAGTTTCTGCCGAACCAAAGTATTTACACACTGTACCGGCCTATGCGGCTCAAGCTGCTCTGAAAAAAGCACATTTGACAACCCGTGACGTTAACTTAGCGGAAATCAACGAGGCGTTTGCGGCGGTTACGCTAACCAGTATGAAACTGGCAGACTTTGATCCGGAAATTGTCAACGTTAATGGGGGTGCAGTAGCCTTAGGACATCCCATTGGTGCCTCGGGCGGAAGGATTTTGCTGACATTAATCTTAGAACTGCAAAAGCGTGGTGGAGGGATCGGCGTGGCGACGATTTGCAGCGGCGGGGGTCAGGGAGAAGCAACAGTGGTTCGCGTAGGCTAGGGCAAATGGGGAAGGGGATAGCAAAAACCGCCATCGCCAGCGCGTTCTCTGTCTATTTGACTGATGCTCTCGCCGCTCAGCGAGAACGCGGCCCACACGGCGTTCATACGAGACTATTTCGTCTGGTGGACAAGGGGCAAATGACGTAGAACACGTTATTGTAATTGGTACCTTGCGAGGGGTGTCTCAGGTGGATTTGGTGATAGAGGCCGTGGTGGAACCAAAATCTGCCAAACGCGAGTAAGCATTGATTCGCTCCGTTATTACGCAAAATGGTTGACGCGGGGCTTAAGCCGAAAATCCCTACGTGGTTTTTTACACCTATTCTTGAACATAATGGCCGCGCATTCCCCTTCTTAGGCGCAAACCAAGAGGGGGTCAAGCGGGAAACCCCCGCCTCGACCTCGTAGGGGCCATGCGGCGGGAGAGTTCATAAGGTGCAAGGAGGCAATTGGGGTGGCAGTAAAGAAACCGTTCGGTGTCTGGGATAGTCCCTTGACACCCAAACGCATGTCTGGCCAAAAACGGTTAAGTGATGTTCAAATTTCACGTGATGGCCGTTACTTGGTATGGCTAGAGAATCGGTCGAGTCAGGGCGTTTTGGTCCTGGCGCCAATCCAAGGCGGGGCTCCACAGGATTTAACCGCAGAGCATTCGGTCCGTGCCCGGGTAGGTTATGGCGGTGGCGATTTTGTCGTAGGACAAGATACGGTGTATTTTGTCAGCGAGAGGCGATTATGGCGAAAATCTTTAAGTTCAGGCGTACCTAAACCAATTACGCCAGCGGGAAATGGAGCCATAGCTTCTCCCGCCCTCTCCCCCGACGAACACTGGGTGGCTTATGTCTATTCCGACGGTCAGGATGATGGTATTGCCATTGTCGACACTCTAGGCCAATACTGGCCACAAAAATTTCTCTCGGACCACGACTTTTTTATGCAGCCGACATTTTCACCGGATGGCCACGAATTGGCTTGTGTGGCATGGAATCATCCTAATATGCCATGGGACGACACAGAATTGCTGACCATTGAAGTCATCGGCGGGGATCTGTTTATAAGCCCCGGTGTCGTTTCTCGCGTCATCGCAGAACCGGGCCTCGTGTTTCAACCGACATATTCTCCAGATGGCCGATACTTGGCCTTTACTCACGAACTCGACAATTGGATTCAGGTGATGGTCAAAGACCGAAACACAGGAGAAATAAGACAACTGACCTTTGATGATGCAGAGTATTCCCCGCCCGCGTGGGGACAGGGCGAGCGTAGTTTAGGGTGGATGTTTGACAGTCGGTCTCTTGTCGTGCTCCGAAGCCAGGCGGCTTCTTCGCGGTGCCAAATACTTTCCATTGATGGAGGAACCCCTGAGGTGGTGGATTACCCAGGAGCAACTTACTGGGAGCAGATTGCCACCTCTCCTACGGGAAATGGGTATATTGCCGGTATTGTGTCGGGAGATACGCTAACGCCCCGAGCAATAGTAATAGGACCAGATAAATTACGGTCGGCAGTTGCCCACACCACAACCAATGAAATCGCTGCGGACTATTTGTGTGCTTCGCAGCCGATTTCTTGGACAAGCCAGGAATTTACCGTGCATGGACTGTATTACCCCCCGAAAAATCCCGATTGCGTCTCTGACGGACTGCCTCCTTTAGTCGTATTGGTTCATGGTGGACCGACAGGACACGTTTCAGCGGCATATAACGGACAGACACAATTTTTCACCAGTCGCGGCTATGCGGTGTTGGCTGTCAATTATCGTGGCAGTACCGGTTACGGACGGCAATATCGAAAGGCGTTAGAAGGACTGTGGGGAGTGTTGGATGTTGAGGATGCCGTTAGCGGAGCTCTTTTTTGTGTTGAGCAGGGTTGGGTTAATGCGCGCCAGCTAGTGATCATGGGTGGCAGTGCTGGCGGCTATACGGTACTGAAAACCCTGGCCGATCATCCGGGTATCTTTAAGGCTGGAGTGTCGTTGTTTGGGGTTTCTAACTTATTTACCTTAGCCGCAGAGACTCATAAATTTGAATCTCGTTATTTAGACTCGATGTTGGGGCCCTTGCCTGAATCCAGCGCAATATACCATGACCGTTCTCCTATATTTCTGGCAGACTCAATCAAGGACGCGCTGGCAATATTTCAGGGCGACGAGGATGTGGTGGTGCCTCGAAACCAGGCGGATAGTTTGGTAGAGGTTTTAAAGAAAAATGGAGTACCGCATTTTTATGAAGTATACTCTGGCGAGGGACATGGGTGGCGAGGGTCCCATACCATCGAACGCTTCTATACTTCATTGCAGAAATTTTTAATCCAGTATGTTATTTATGGCTAACAGATACCGCATCGGGGTGGGTAAGTTGGGCTAAGGTCACAAAGTGCCATCCGAGGGCGGTGTATTTGCTTAAGAGCCACTTTAAGGCGGCAACAGTCTGATATCGGTTGCCGCCTCCATCGTGCATTAAGATGATGGCCCCCGGTTTAATTAAGCGTTGGATTTTTTCCGTGATAGACCCAATTCCTGGCGTGGCCCAATCACGCGTATCTATCGACCACAGGACTACTTCATATCCGTGCCCCTCGAATTGCTGCAACAAAGCCTGACTGGTCATCCCATAGGGTGGCCGATAATAAGGGGCGGGGGGAATACCCAAGGAACGCAGCAAGTTGGCGGTTTTTTCAGCATCTTGCCACATTCTTAAAGCGCCCACCTGTCTCAGATTGAGATGTCCCCATCCATGGTTGGCTACTAAAGATCCCTGGTCGGCAATGGCTCTCACGAGGTCAGGGGATTTTACCGCTTCACTGCCCAAGATGAAGAAAGTGCCCTTAGCGTGATATTGCGTCAACAGACTTAAGATTTGTGGGGTATATCGCTGGGAAGGCCCATCATCGAACGTGAGGGCTATGATGCGCTGTTGGGTGTTGACTCGGCTCAATGCAGGGACAGGTGGCGCGGCAAGAACTAACCACAACGATAATGCCAAAAGCAAAACGGGTGATACTACGAACCAGCGTGATTCCATCAATAAACCCTCCCAAATGGGATGTTTGTCTTGGGGATCCTACGCAAGTACGAGCGACAATATGAAACAACGATGACCGATTACGGTAGTAAGTCGCAGCATAGATAATCGTGTTGCGTGCGAGTTCTTCCTTCACTCGCGCAAAAGCAGAATCTTGGCGAGCGTAATAGATCCACTGCCTGACTGGTCCAGTGTTCTGCACTGTGGCCAGATGGTGCGAAATGGTGGAATCTTGCACACAAAACCCCAAACGCGGAGGTATTCTGTCGGCATTGGCAACACACGACAACCAAGATCTTCAGTATTCGCTAACAATCGCATAATTTCCACAGAGGGGTTGTCGCATCCGCCTGACGTTGCAGCCATTGGGTTACACTATCCAATCGATACGGAATCGTGCCTAAGTCAACCCTAACGGAGATGAGTTCGTAGGTTAAAATTTCATGGCTTCGTCCTCACACGATAGAGCCGGGGCCCGAAGCGATGCTAGCGACGAAAACATTTATTTTAACTCCCTACGATGCCCTCGATTACTTTGCAATTCCTGCCTTAAACTCCCAGTTACCGGATCACGGCCCTTTTCCGTGCCCACCCGGAGCGACGTACGCGTCCCACATATGGTTGAACGTCAGCGTGATTCGGGGAAGACGTGTTTGTTTCCGACGAAGAAATCACAGCCGAAGTGCAAGCATTTGCCCTATTCCAAGCCAACGTGCTCGTCGTCTTGAACATGCGGAGTTCGGACTGAAACAGTGGGATAACGAATTGGTATATCTAAATAGTTACGCCGAGACATATCAAACCCACGCAGGGAGTAAAGACGCATGGCACGGACCAGTTCCTTAAGTGAAAGACCCTTCTACCAGACGCCCAGGAGACCTTACCCGTAGGCTACGGAGAAACCCATATCGTTTGGATTCCCGCGCATGTCCTAAGAAACGCCTGGAGCACCTGCATCAACGAAATCGCGAGAAACCCGACAACATCGTTATCATACGCAACATTTCTCTCTCAGGGCAACACCCAAAGGGAAAGAGACACGACCACCAGCAGAGTGACGAAAGCATACACGATGTATACATTGATCTTTCCGTGATGGATGCGGGCCAACACCCCGGAAATCCTGACCACCGCTTTGCTGGCTGGGTAAAACACCAAACGATCCATCACGTAGGACTCCCGCACGTCGCGGCGAACCGCCGTGTGAAAGTGCGAGGCTAAGAACTTCTCCTGTTCCGCCGGCTGGGACGGACGTAAAATGGCCCGGAATGTGACCACTATCGGATTGGAAAACCCGGTGGCCGTATAGTGGGCATCAACGGGCAACTGTCTGACACCGCCTTGCCAGGGTTCATTGTGCACCACTTTGCGATGCCTTTTCAGAACTTTGACCATCAAATACAGCAGCCCCAGAAAGGCCACCATAGCGATGGCTAGGTAGGACGGTGAACTGGCGAACACAACATGAGAGGATGGTCCTGGACTTTGGTATAAAAAGACCAATCCCGGTCCCGGAAGGAGGTGACGCCCGGTTTCGGCTCCCAAGGGTTTGAATGCTTGGGACAAGGCCAACGGCAGCTGTTGCGGAGAAAAAAAAGACGGCACCAATCCCCTCAACGTGCCGCCACCTCCCAGTTTTGCGGCGAGCGGGGACAAGGCACGGACAATATAGGTTGGTGTCACCCCGAGGATCAAACAGATTACGGCGAGAGCCCCCATGGCTCCTTTTGGCCCCAGTCCTACTTCTTTGGCGTTTTGGGATGCGTGTGATCGACCTCGACCCAAAAAGACCATCCCGTACAATTTAATAAAGGCTGTCGCCGCCAACCCGGCGGTCAATGCCACAATCACTCCACTTAAGGCAAAAATCACTTGGTAGATCGGTAGCTTGAGAACCACACTTCGAAGCAGGCTTTGAATGATAAGCCATTCGCTGATAAAACCGTTAAACGGAGGTAATGCGGAAATTGCCATGACTCCGGCCAACATTACGAGCGCGGTCCACGGCATGCGCCGCCCCAACCCACCAAGATGGTCCATCTCTAGATCGCCGGCCCCCAAGTCAATTGCGCCCGCACCGAGAAACAGCAAAGATTTATAGAGGGAATGATTTAAAATCTGGTACAGGGCGGCGATACCCGCAATCCATGCCAGGTCGGGAAAATGGGCGGCGCGAAACGTGAAAGCCGCCCCCAACGCGACCGCAATGAGACCCATGTTTTCGATCGAGCTGTGAGCCAGCATGCGTTTCAAGTGATTTTCGGTGGTGGCGTACAAGATACCGATTAGCGCCGTCACACTTCCCACGGCGATGATGACGAGCCCCTGCGATGGCTGATGAATGGGCCAGAGCACCCCATTGATCTCGATAATGCCGTATATCCCGAGGTTCAAAATTACGCCAGACAATAGGGCCGAAAAAATTGCGGGCGCCGCCGGATGGGCGCGGGGGAGCCAACTCATGCTCGGAAATAACCCCGCTTTCACCCCAAAACCAAAAAAGGAGCAGAGCATCACGACCCATCCGAGACGGGGCGCCAGATAGTGCAACGATGCGGCCTGAATGGCGGAAAAATCGATGCTGTGAGACGCCGCTATTAATGGCAACCATCCTCCCAAGATCACCAGAAATCCCGCTTCACTTGCTCCCAGCATAATGTATCCCTCGTGGGTATGGCGTTCGTCAAGATGTTCGAAGTTCACGGCCAGGTAGCTTGATATCGACATGATTTCCCATACCAAAAGAAAGGAGACAACATCTTGGGCCAAAAACGTCAGAATGATGGCTATCGTCAAACTGTGATAAATCACGGCAAAGTACCTTAAATTATAGTGATGTTGAAGCCGCCGAAGGTATTCGGGGGAATACCAGGATACGGGCAAAAAGACCAACCCCGTAACCATGACGAAAAACGCAGACAAATGGGGCTCACCCATTACTAATTGGCCCCATCCGCGAAGACGCCACAAATTCAAAAACCACGAGCGAAAAAAGAGGGAAGCGATTGCGCTATACAACAGCGCGATTGCCGCGAGCGAGCCCATCATACTGCTGACATGGGTCACCCAACCATTCGGCACAACGAACACCAGAACACATGCCATGATGGACAAGACCAGAAAAATGAGAAATCCGACCATCTTCTCTACCCTTCTTTGATGGGATATTTCGACCGAACGCCCATGATCAAACGACATCCGTCGAGAATAGCCAAGGGCGGTGGAGGACATCCAGGGATTTCGATGTCCACGGGAATCACTTGGTCCACGGGGCCGGCCACGGCAAAGCTGGAAGCAAAAATTCCGCCCGAGAGGGCACAGGTTCCTATCGCCATTACTCGTTTGGGCTCCGGAACCGCCCCAAAAGCTTCCTCGAGGGCCTCTTTTATAGAAACCGTCACGGGGCCTGTTACCATGAGCACATCTGCATCGCGGGGGGCCGGCGTGAAGGAGATGCCGAAACGGTGCAAGCTGTATACAGGACTCGCTAATTGATGGATTTCATTGAGGCATGCGCCGCAGTCGCCGGCGTCAATTACCCTGACCTGCAACGAATGGCGAAAAGGCGCAGGAAGCCCTGGGGATTTCATTTCCGCCCAATGGTAGCCTGCCTCCCAGTTCATCCCCGGGGTCCGTTGATGGCAGAAATGGCACTGAATACAGCGCGCGTAATCAATCTCCACCAGCCTTTCTTGCTCTTGCAGTGCGTGTGTCGGGCAAATTGCCCCTAGCGCCGCATCCTCCATCGCCGTTGGAGCAGGTCGCCCAGGTGTCAATCCTGGGGACGGGGAAAATTCCTCTTGCGGCGTCAGCGTTTTGAGGGACTGGTAAAGTCCTTCCCGAAACCATAGCATGGGCGAATTCCCTCCTTGAATTGGTACTTTGTCCCCCGTGTCACGGTCCTTTTTTGGCAAGGGGAATACCTTGGTTCAGCGACCTAGCGATCGAGATCGGCCACACTCAGCCCAAACGTGGCCAAAATGATGGGGAAATCCTGAAACGCAAAATGCCTGACGGCCTGCGGAAAGGCATGCCAGTTAACCAGTCCGGGCGTCACCACCCGGGAGCGCTCAATCATGCCCTGGCCGTTCACCGATACCCCGCAGATGATTGCACCCGACGGGCTTTCCACATATCCGAAGGCCGTCCCCGTTTCCGTTATACGGACGCCCGACGCCATAGGAGTCTCTGGGCTTAACAGCGGGGGAATTTGCTGAATGATACCATACGATTGGTCAATCTCCTGGCACAGTTGCCTAAACCTGGCATAACCGTCACCTTCGGACTGAACAGGGATGCCAAACGTGATCTGATCATAAGCCGCATATTCCTGCCATGCTCTTAAATCCCGGTTGACTCCCGAAGCGCGTGCCACTGGCCCGACCAGCCCGTGAGAGATGGCGAGATCTCGGTTCAAGACGCCGACGGACTCCAATCGGTCCAAAAAGCTATTGTCGAAAGCCAGCGCGTCTGAAATTCGCTGGGATTGCTGCACTACCGTCCCGAGTTGGTGGACAATCGTCTGAATTTCCGCATGAGACCAGTCGCGTGACAGGCCGCCGAGCTTGTTTAACCCAAATAAATAACGATGTCCCGCAGACACGCCGGAAACTTGCAAAAGATTCTCTTCGAGAGCCTGCATCAGGTTTGCGGGAACGGACAATCCTGTCGACTCCAAAATTCCCGCCAACACATGAATATGCGATCGAATCCGTTCAAACTCCGCCCAAAACACGCGCAATAGTTTAGCTCTCGGGGGAACCGGGGTGTCGGCTAATGTCTCCAAAGCCTGTGCCAGTGCTAGACTATGGGCAAAGGCTGTTAACCCATCAATACGCTCCGCGATCAAAAGCGCCACAGAGGGCTCTTGGCCCTCCAAGATCTTTTCCACCGCGCGATATTTATAAAATGGCCGGATGTGGGCAAAAACAATTTCTTCGCCGACGGTCTCCAAGTGAAATTGAATCGACTCGGCCGTGCCGGAGTAAACAGGGCCGACGGGCATGACAAACGAGCCGGGCGCCTCAACAATGCGCGGCATGGAGAGATCCTGGGGCTCGGTCGCTTTTGGGTGTATCTCCCACGAATGCCGTCTCATCGGGGCGGTCCCTTCGGGCCAATGGTCATCGTGCAAAACGAAGTCGCCCAACTGGGGGTGGCCCTCAAAATGCACATCAAACAAGTCTTCCATCTCGCGTTCCTGCCAGTCCGCGGCAAACAGGAGGGCACTGACAGTTGGGACGGATTGATCGTGATTCGAGACCTCAATTCCCACCCAGGGACCGTGCTGCGCATAAAACACGTAAAGAAGCCGCACCGCCTGGATTCCCGGATCGTTTTCGGGCACAATGCCCGCAAAGATCCAGTCATGGGTTAATGCTCCTACCAATTCCGGTAACAGATTGGGGGATACCGTGACACGAATCCAATCCCGTTCGATCGTCACCGGAATCGCTGAGTGCCTATCCAGGATATTCTTCAGCCAGTTTTCGTAGTTCAACGCGGCTACCTCCTTAACGCCAACATGGTGAGGGCTAGCAAGTGATGAACTGAAGCCGGCAGATACACGCCGAACACCAAAACCGGGAGCCAGCTGATAAACAGAGCCAACGTCACCGAACGAGGAAGAGTGATCCGCGGATGCGTGGGTTTGCCGAATATCATGTGATTAAGGTGTCGCAGGATGCCAATAAATGCCAGAGTCAAAAATGCCAACAATAAGGCTAAGACCAGAATATGCCGTGAAGTCAGGGACGCACGGAAAATGGAAAATTCACTGAGAAACACCGCAAAAGGTGGGGCACCCGCTATCGCCAACCCGCTGAAGAGCAAACTGAATCCCGCGAGGGGAGATATCCGAATCAACCCTTTAATTGACGCGATATCCAGCGTCGAGGTGGCTAAAAACACGGCTCCCGCACTATAAAATGCCAACGATTTAGTAATCGCATGCGTCAGGAGTTGATACAACATGGCATAATGACCGGCTGGCCCCAAGCCCAGTGCCACCAGCAGGATCCCCATTTGTTCCACGGTGGAAAACGCGAAGAGGCGTTTAAAGTCGCGCACTTGAACCATAAGAAAAGCGGCGGTTCCCACGGAAATCAGCCCAAAAACCAAAGCCCAGTTTTGCGCAAAATCTCCGGGTATTTGTTCAAACACCGGCCAAAGGCGCATAATCACGTAGAGAATCGTGCTAACCTCAATGCCGGAAAGGAGCGCGCACACCGAGCTCGGGGCTTGGGAATGGGCATCCGGCAGCCAGGTATGCATCGGCACAATGCCCACCTTGGTGCCAAATCCAATAAAAATGAACACAAATGCCAATTTCAACAGGGCAACGGGCATCTCAGGAGCGGCATTCTTCAGTGTGGCCCAGGTTTGTATCGTCACGTGCAAGGTAGAAAGGCCCCAAAGCAGGAGAAAAATTCCCAAAACCGCTATGGTGGCACCCATGATGGTAATGACGGCGTATTTCCACGCCGCCTCTAATGCTTTGGGCGTGTTCTCAAAACCCACCAAGAACACCGAAAGCACTGTCGTCAATTCGACCGCAACCCAGGTCAAGGCTGGTTGAAGAAAAATGGGGACCATGAACAGCGACGCCAGAAACAGGTTGAGATTCACATAAAATTGCTGTTCGCGTCTCGGGTGAGGGGCAGCGACCTGTTTCATGTATCCCCATGAATATAGCGTCGCGGTCATGGCGACGAAGCCCTGAAGCACTAGAATCAAAGAACTCAGCCCATCGACTCCGATCCAATGGGGCCATACGGTCAGTGCAATGTGCCGACTCACCATTTGCGCGACCCTCATGGTCAGGATCAGAGCCGTCAGGCCCCCGAGGGTTGATGCCAGGCGGATAACCTGTAAACGTGGGGTCAGCAAAGCGACCAAGGAAACCAAGACCGGAATGAGGGGAATCGCGAGAATAATCATTCGGACTCACCTTCTTTGAGATGGGTCAACGCGCCCACCTCGGTCGTTCCCATATGCTGAGCCAATGTGCGGGTCAGAATAGCGGCAACCAGAACGACCATGACCCCTTCGAGGCCGGCAGCCAATTCAATAATTGCTGAGGACGTGGTGATCGCAATGCCCGCAAAAAACGCTCCGTTATCGATGGCCATCATTGCCAGCATCTGGGGGACCGCTTCACGGCGCACTGCTAAGGTATAGACGCCAATGAGCAGCACATCCAGTCCCACCGGCAGATTGACAAGAATGTCCTGCCCAGACCCCATCAGGAGCGGGGCCACAAAAAAGTAAGACAGGACCGTAATGCCTAGCGCAATCAGAAGGGAAACCGGCGTGTTCACGATAAATTCCAGTTCGCGTCGCGAACGAATGTCTGGTCCCAAGGTACGAGTCAACAGTTGGGGAATGAGGATTGCCTTGGCGATAATAGTGATGAACCCGACAATCATTAGTTCGGCCGAGTGATGAAGCCACCCCAGAACAAAAGCCGAAATGGCCAAGAGGATCGATTGACGAACAAACAACCGCAGCACGGATTGTGCTTGTCGCGCCGTCATCAGTACAACCGCACTGAGCAAAAACAAGGCGCCCACTAGGCCGTTAACATCCACGAGAATGTGATGAATCCCCATAAGCTGATCCATAATGGCCCCTTTCCATGTTTAAAAATGGAACGGTTGCACAATCATCGCTACCACCGCGGTGACAAAAGCAACACCAAGAAAATCCGGGATCCGAAATAACCGAAGTTTGGCTAAAGAGGTTTCGATGGCAGCAATGAGCACCACAAACACGACGAGTTTGAGGCCTAGCAAGAAAATTGCAGCAAGTACATCAGCGCCGTTGATATGGGTTGCTAATCCCCATGGGGTGACCAATACATTTACCAAAACGATGCTTAACACCATAAATTTCATGTATCCGCCCCACTTAATCAATGCCAACGAAGGTCCGGAAAATTCTAGGGTCCTCGCCTCGTCAATCATGGCCAATTCAAAATGACCTTCGGGATTATCGACCGGAATTCTTCCCGTTTCGGCTAAAATGATCATGATAAAGGCCGCCACGATCAGAAGATGGGTGGGAGAATAAAAGGCTTGGGGTGTAGACACCCAATGAGCCTGAACGATGTAGGGAATGGTGGAATTGGCGGCAAAAGACACCGAAAAGAACACAATGATGAAAATCGGTTCCACTAACGAACTGACCATGCGAGTGCGACTCGAGCCCATAAATCCGTAAACAGTGCCTGCATCCATAGCCGCCAACGAGAGAAAAAAAGCACCCACCGACAAAATAAAACCGGCGGCCACCATGTCGCCCATGAATGCCATGAAAAGAGGGTAATCGGTGAGAACGGGGATCAACACTGTCACAAGAACCGGGGCCACGAAGTAGATGTAGGGGACAAAACGAAATATCCATGTCGACTGACTAGACACCACTTCGTCCTTGTGGAAAAGTTTCCAAAGATCATAATACGGTTGCCAAATGCTCGGCCCCCGCTTGGCCTGTATTCGCTCCTCAATTCGGGTCAATAGGCCGCGGAGCAAAGGAGACAACAACAGGACGACGAGGATTTGACATACATTTAAGGCCACATAGACGACCGTGGAAATCCCCCCAACTGAACCTAATCAGTGGAGGAGGACTAGTAGGCCTTGAGCGGAATGGGCCGATGCACACGAATTCGCGCCGTGAAAGACCACGAATCCGAAGCAAACACATACAAGGCCGTGATCTCCTCCTTTTACAGGTAGGAGTCATCAGCCCAGTGGGCATTATCGTGGACTCCATCACACAAGCGCATCTTCATTTTCATTATAGGCAAAAGATTAAGTCAAAATCAAGGGATACAATCATCAAGGAATGGGCAACTTAAAAAATTCTGCCGGCTTGCCAGATGAGGGGATCACTCACACGCCGATAAGAGGATACACCCAAACTCCTCTCCACTCTTCGGAGTGAGAAAAAGGTCAGACAAACGGCTGTTGTCTATATTTGTCTATGCTTTTGGGCAACTGCTGACACCACTGCATTACCTTTATGTAAACCATGATAGGAAGTTGTATCCTTATGATGGGCCAAGGATTAAAAACAGAAGCGCCCACCGGCCCAAACGTTGGCCAGGACGTTTTTGGAGGTATCTATTGCTGGGGAGTGGTGACCCTCCTGCCAACTCGATCTATGTGAAGTGGTGTGGTCCGCCCTCGCGCCCTGGAAGGGCCGCTGTGAACGAAGGAGAGGGATCGCTGATGATGGATTTTGGATTGGGATGGGTATGGATTTTCCCCGCCGTGGGAACGGCGCTAATGGCGCTTTTTGGGTGGGCTGTGTTGACCCGGGTATTTAGGACCGAACATCATACCTCGCCCGGAACTCCTACACTGGTCGAAACTCCTGACTCTCTTGCCGTTGCTCGAGAACGGTACGCCCAGGGCCTTATTTCCAAAGAGGAATTTGACCAATTAGCTCAGGACTTGATTCGGACTGAAAAACCACATCTTTAAAGACACAATTGACCTGGCTGATGGGACCCCGTTTTCCCACGTTTCCGGTGTATCGCGTGGGTTCGATATCCTTTCGGTCAGTGAACCATCGAATCCAATGTGTTTCCGTGACTTTAAAAACGGCAGCATTTGGTACAATAACCGTAATGCCGACGGCAAAACTTCAAGAGGGGATACTCGTGAATACACATGATATTGCTGGCGATGCGGTGTGGGGCGTCATTGACCCCTGGGCAGTAGAGATCTGGCGTCGAATTCATCGGTTTCCGGAATTAGGTTTAGATACCCCGCAGACCCAAGCATTGGTGGAAGGCATATTGGAGGATTTGGGCATCGAGCACCAACAGGTTATTGCGCACGGAGTCAAAGGGTTTATCGGTCCTAAAGCTGGACCGGCTATCTTGTTAAGGGCAGATATGGATGGATTGCCAATCCAAGAAACTACGAATCTGTCGTTTCAGTCTGAAATGGATGGGCGGATGCACGCGTGTGGCCATGATGCCCATACGGCTATGTTGCTGGGTGCCGCACGCTTCTTAAAACATTACGAAGAACTTCTGGAGCGCCCGGTGGTGTTGATGTTTCAACCTGGGGAAGAAGGCCCGGGAGGTGCGCTCCCAATGATTGAGTCGGGTATTCTCTCGGATCCACCAGTGACGCATGCGGCAATGGTACATGTGGACAGTGATCAACCTGTTGGGGTGATTGGTTTAAAATCGGGGCCAGCAATGGCATCTCCCAATGAATTTCAAATTGTCGTTCGTGGCCAGGGGGGCCATGGAGCACACCCCGACAAAGGAGTTGACGCCATTGTGGCCGCGGCCGCTATAATTCAGGCGTCCCAGACCTTGGTTAGCCGGGAGCAGGATCCCGTGATACCGCTTGTGGTGACTTTTGGAACCATTTTAGGGGGATATCGGGAAAACGTGCTTGCAGATCAAGTCACGATGACCGGGACCATCCGGATTTTGCAACCTGAACGCCGGCAGCCCATACTGGATCGGTTTTCCCAATTAGTGTCAGATATCGCGCACGCATACCGGGCGGAAGCCTTCATCGACATTCGTCCAGGGTATCCTCCATTTGTAGCCGACGTTGCCTTTACCAATCATGTAGGAAGTGTGTTGGAACGGGTTTTGGGATCTCAGAAAGTCGTATGGTTGACAAACCCGTCAATGGGTGGAGAAGATTTTGCCTACATCGCCGAACGGGTAGCGGCTACCAATCTCCATGTTGGTGTGGTTGGACCTGGTTCCCAAAGTGGACTTCATTCTGCGCGGTTTATTCTAAATGAGGGCGCTATTGGCACCGGGTCTCGTGCCTTGGCTGCAGTCGCCATGTTGACCGGGTCTATATGATTAAAAAGGGAGGCTAACAATGGCTAATGATCCGGTATTGCCGCATTTAAATGCGGCAGGCGAGGTCCACATGGTCTCCGTGAGTGCGAAAGATGAGACTTTACGCAAGGCTCGCGCCCAAGGCCGGCTGCGGGCCCCCGGATTTGTATGTCAAGCGGTACGGGATGGTGCAGTGGACAAAGGGGATGTTTTGGCGGTGGCTAGGGTGGCCGCCATTATGGCAGCGAAACGGACGGCAGAGTGGATACCGCTGTGCCATCCGATACCTTTGACGGCCGTAGAAGTGTTGATTGAAATTGAGGACCAAGGCTTTTTGGTGGTTGTCGAAACTGAGACTCGGTCTGCCACCGGCGTAGAAATGGAAGCGATTACCGCGGTGACCGCCGGACTTTTAACGTTATATGACATGTTGAAAGCCCAATATCGCGGCCTTATTGTAGATGATGTCCACTTGGTGGAAAAGACCGGAGGGAAAACAGGAGATTATGTCTTCCGAGACTTCAGGACAGAGACCTACGGTGGCTATTTTAACAAGCAGTGATGCCGGGTCAAAGGGTCTGCGCCAGGATGTCTCTGGCCAGCTGTTATGGGAACGCTTGCATCTTTGGGGACAAATTGTGGATCAGGTGGTGCTTTCTGACGATGCGGAGATTTTAGAAGCCCAAATCCGAGAATGGATACGGCGGGATATACAACTGGTGGTGACCACAGGAGGGACAGGACTGGGGCCGCGTGACGTAATGCCGGAAGTGACACTCAAAGTGATTGATCGGTTGGTGCCTGGCATTGCCGAAGCGATGCGCCAAGAGTCTCTGAAGCACACCCCGATGGGCATGTTGTCGCGGGGCATCGTGGGTGTGGCGAATAGGACATTGGTAGTGAATCTTCCGGGGTCGCCCAACGCCATTCGGGAATTGTGGCCTGTGGTCGAACCCGTACTGGGACACGCGGTAGACTTGATTGGCGGCCGCACCCGCCATGCGGATCCGGCATCATCCTAGCGCGCAAAATATGGCAAAAACGCAATTTTGGGCGACCATTGCAATGAAAAGTGAAGATAAGCGCGCGTATGGGCGTAAAATTTGGATGCTATCGCCTGATATGATTATTTGACGCGTGCTATGGTTTTGGGTAAACTCTGTATGGAAGCTTTAGCACTCACTTGATGAGAGTGCTAACAAAGTAACATAGAGGTAGGAGGGAAACACCTGTGGAAATTCGTCCATTAGCCGACCATGTGGTAGTGGAAGTGTTGTCTGAAGAAACCACGATGTCAGGGATTGTCTTGCCCGACACAGCTAAGGAGAACCCGCAGCGGGGGCGCGTGGTAGCGGTAGGTAGCGGCCGTTTGCTGGACAACGGTTCCCGGGCACCATTGGAAGTTGGCGTGCAGGATGTCGTGTTGTTCGATGAAAAACTCGCCACCAAGATTCGTGTAGAGAATCGAGAATATCGATTGGTTTCCGAATCCGACATACTGGCAGTACTAGTCCCGGCTCCCGCATTGGTTTAGCACGGGATTAAGGAACCATTTTCAGGAGGTTGTGAGTAGATGGCAAAGCAAATGATTTATGAAGAAGAGGCGCGTCGCGCTCTGGAACGTGGTGTGGACAAACTTGCCAACGCCGTGAAGGTTACTTTAGGACCTAAGGGTCGCAACGTGGTTCTGGAAAAGAAATTTGGAGCACCTCTGATTACCAACGACGGTGTCACCATTGCGCGGGAAATTGAGTTGGAAGATCCCTTCGAATCCATGGGAGCGCAGCTGGTCAAGGAAGTCGCCACCAAGACTCAGGATGTTGCTGGAGACGGAACGACCACCGCAACTGTGCTTGCGCAGGCCATGATTAAAGAAGGGCTGAAGAACGTTACCGCCGGAGCCAACCCGATGGGCATCAAGCGTGGGATTGAGCACGCGGTGACAGCTGCCGTTGATGAGATCAAAAGAATTTCAACTCCCATCGAGGGCAAGGAAGCCATTACTCAAGTGGCCTCGATTTCTGCCAATGATGATGAGATTGGCCGTCTGATTGCCGAAGCAATGGAAAAGGTCGGTGCTGATGGAGTTATTACGGTGGAAGAGTCCAAGACCACTGGCACGACCTTGGAAACCGTGGAAGGCATGCAGTTCGATCGCGGATACATCTCGCCTTACATGGTCACTGACACCGAAAAGATGGAAGCTACACTATCTGACCCGTACATTTTGATTACCGACCGCAAGATTTCTGCAATTCAAGACTTGCTCCCGGTATTGGAAAAGATCGTACAACGGGGTAAAGGATTAGTGATCATCGCTGAGGATGTCGAAGGTGAAGCGCTGGCTACATTGGTGGTTAACAAGTTGCGGGGGACCTTGACAGCTGTTGCCGTAAAGGCTCCTGGGTTCGGCGACCGCCGCAAGGCCATGCTTGAAGATATCGCCATTTTGACCGGTGGCCAGGTAATTTCTGAAGACATTGGGTTGAAACTGGAAAACGTCACGCCGGATATGCTCGGTCAAGCGCGGCAAATTAAGATCGCCAAAGAAGAGACCACGATCGTTGAGGGCCGTGGAAACGACGGCGACATCAAGAAGCGCATCCAAGTGATCAAAAAGCAGATCGAAGACACCACCTCTGATTACGACAAAGAAAAATTGCAAGAACGCTTGGCCAAGCTATCGGGCGGTGTTGCGGTAATTCAAGTCGGTGCCGCCACTGAGGTGGAGTTGAAAGAAAAGAAACTGCGCATTGAGGACGCTTTGTCGGCAACTCGCGCTGCAGTTGAAGAAGGCATTGTACCCGGCGGTGGTACCGCTCTCCTTCGCACCATCGGAGTGTTAGATGGAATAAAGGCTGAGGGAGACGAAAAAATTGGCATTAACATTGTCCGCCGTGCAGTAGAAGAGCCGGTGCGTCAAATTGCCCAAAATGCTGGACTTGAGGGTTCGGTGATTGTCGAGATGGTCAAGAAGGAAACAGGTAACATGGGGTACGATGCGTTGCACAATAAGACTACCGATATGGTCAAGGCTGGTATTGTGGACCCGGCCAAAGTGACCCGGTCAACATTGCAAAACGCAGCGTCTATCGCGGCTATGCTGTTAACCACGGAAGCATTGGTGGCTGATAAGCCTGAAAAGAAAGAACCAGCCGCGCCCGGTGGTATGGGCGGTATGGGCGGTATGGGCGACATGATGATGTAATTTCCCTTTTGGGAGGCAAGCTGGGACAGGGGCACGCATGGGGACCCTGTCCCAGTTGTTTTGTAGGCAAGGGGTCCACCTAGAACTCTTGGGGCTGCTGATGCAATCAGGGTGCTGAGAAAATGCTTGTACAAGTCGTAGTCAAGAACCGACTGGCGTCTCTGGATTCGCCCCAGGCCATTAAATTTGAACCCTGCGGGAAGGACTACCCTGCATCTGATCAATTAATTTGTCGCATGTTTCCAATCAACGGCAAGCGCGATCTTCCACCAACCGTCAACCCGTTCAATCGAACCTTCGTTACGAAGGTTAAAATTTCTGCTTTTCTTTTGGAGGGCAAGCCATAATAATTGAAAAAGGGTGTTTTTTTAAAGAGAGGATAGGCCATGCTGATATTATGGGGATTGGGAACCTTCATTGTAGGATCTGTTCCTTGGGGTTATGTTGTGGCTCATCTTCGATATCAAACCGATATTCGCCAGCATGGGAGTCAAAATATTGGTGCCACTAATGTGGCACGTACCTTAGGGATTAAGGCAGGAATTTTTGTATTAATTTTGGACGCCTTAAAGGGTATAGCGGCCGTCGGGATCACTGGGGCAGTGTTTCCTGGGCACCCCTGGATGACGGCCATTGCGGGATTTGTAGCTATTGTCGGTCATGTATTTTCGCCGTTTTTGCGGTTTCGCGGCGGCAAGGGAATAGCCACTGGGCTCGGCGCTGTGGTGATGCTGAGTCCCCTTGCAGCATTGGTCGCCGTATTGGCTTTTGCCCTTACAGTAGGGATTACTCGCATTGTCTCATTGGCATCTTTAGCGGGCATTGTCGGGGTGATGGTATGCATGGCATTGGTGTCCCCACACGTGTATGTTTGGGGATTCGCGGTCCCGGCGGTGTTATTGACCATTTGGGCTCATAGGAAAAATTGGGGACGGCTGATCAAGGGAGAAGAGCCACGGTTTGGAAAATCATAAACAAAAATTTTCCGGTTAAGTTATGAAATTCCTTCGGATGGGAAAGATATCCATAGAATGATGGGTTCATCCCTGAAGGAGGACAACGATGGAAATTACCCTTAATCAACTGATTGATGCTGCACCTGAATTAGCGATGATGCTTAGACGAGACATTCGTCAAGGTAAATTGGCTGCAACCCGCAAAACCGGGGTTGCTGGCAGGCCGTATGTTGTGGAGAGCGACGTGTTGGCCGAATCGGATCAAGAGCCCTATCGCTTGCTGGCGCAAAAAGTTCTCAAGAGTCCAGAACGTCTTCAGACACGGCACAATGTTTTATCACGCAGCGAGTCTTTTGGCGGTTTGCGAACAACGAGTGAAGAGGTTTGGCAACCATTGATGAAAATGCTGGAATCGCAGCATGCTATGCTGCAGCAGATGATTAATGTGTTCATGCACGAAATGCAACAAAGCCAGGAGCGGTTTGAACGCCAAGGGCGCGATATGCAGGAACTGTCATATAAACTGGGACAGGCGCATCAGCAAGTAGAACGGCTGGAGCGTATGGTGGGAGAACGTTTAGTTCGTCCCCAAGAACAAGCGTAATTGCGATAAGAGTGGGCTATACTACCGCTACCGGGAGGTGGTGGAATCTTTATGGCCAACCAAGTCATACGATGCTCGGTGTCGTATTGTCGCTACAACGACCGGGGCGAACGCTGTAGTTTGGACCAGATTACCGTGCAACCGCAAATGGTTTTGGGGACGGCTGAAACGGTAGCCCTGGAACATGCATTTGAGACATCGTGCGGGTCTTATGACCCGAAATAAGGTCCTGTGCTTCGGGACCTTATTTCTTTGCCAATAATGGGATGCCAATTTGCGGCAGGCTGTTTAGTTTATTCGTGAAATCCGGTAAGATAGTGTCAATATCGATGATGGTTAAGACAAAAGGAGTCGATTATGAAAGGCCTACGAGAACCAAATCAATCCCTGCACTCGATTCGGGTGGTCAAGGAAGCCACTGGTCTCACAGACCGTCGGATTCGTTATTATGAAACATTGGAATTGTTGCAACCACAACGGACTGCCGGAAATCAAAGGCTGTACAGCATTAAGGACATCGAACGTCTCAAGCGTATCAAGCAAATGTTGGACAACGGCATTTCCCTCAAAGAGGTACGGCAATATTTGCAGCAAGAGGACAGGTCTCCGGGTCATGATGCGGTGGAAGATATCGAAAGAGACGCCGACAGTTATTTTCAAGGAAAACTTCTGGCGCGCAAGGATTCCGTCAATAGGGAGTCTTTGTACCCGCTAACCAATCGCGCAGACATTATTCGGCGTTTAGGCCGCGACGAAGAGGAAACCCATTAATACGACAAAGGGGGTTCGATGGGTGCAAACCTATCCAGGAGAACAGCTGGAAGTGTTGTTGGCACACTCGGAAATTAAGCATCGGGTGGAGAACCTCGGTAAACGGATTACCATGGATTATGATGGCAAACCACTTTTGCTTGTGGGGATCCTGAAAGGGTCCTTTATCTTTATGGCTGATTTAATCCGCAGCATTGATCTACCCGTTGCAATCGACTTTATGGCCATGTCATCCTATGGCGCGGCAACCAAGTCGTCGGGGGTCGTCCGTATTCTGAAAGACTTAGAGCAGAGCGTGGACGGTCGCCATGTGCTCGTGGTGGAAGATATTGTGGACACGGGCTTGACATTAAATTACATATTTGGCCACATGCGATCACGTGGAGCTGCGAGTGTAAAAATTTGTTCGTTGTTGGACAAGCCCAGCCGGCGTCAAGTGGCCGTTCCATTGCACTACAAAGGATTTGAAATTCCCGACGAATTTGTCGTCGGTTATGGCTTAGATGTTGATGAGCGCTATCGAAATTTGCCGGACGTGTGCCGTCTAATTAAGGAGTGAAGTATGAGCCACGTCATTGTCCTGGATTTTGGGGCGCAATATAACCAACTCATTGCTCGCCGCGTTCGTGAAGCTGAGGTCTTTTGCGAGGTAATGCCGGGAGACACCTCCCTAGAAGACATTATGGAAAAAACCCCCGACGCCCTGATTTTATCCGGCGGTCCGGCCAGCGTTTTTCAACAGGGTGCTCCTACAATGGACCCACGGCTGCTATCCGCGGGGATTCCAACTTTGGGTATATGTTACGGGATGCAACTAATGACGCGAATCTTAGGGGGTGATGTCAGGCCTGCAGCGGAACGGGAATATGGAAGAACTTTGCTCCGTATTATCGAGTCAAGCCCGCTGTTTAAAGGAATCCCCGAACAATCTCAGGTTTGGATGAGCCACGGCGACGTGGTCAAGGCAACGCCGCCAGGGTTTGAGACATTGGCTTTTACCCCAACCACGCCTATTGCTGCTATGGGCAATGCGGAACAAAAATTATGGGCGGTTCAGTATCATCCTGAGGTGCACCATACTCCGAATGGGTTTCGTATGTTGCAGAATTTTCTATATCTCATCGCTGGGCTTCGACCGGATTGGCGCCCTGATGATTTAATTGAAACCAGTGTGCAGCAAATTTGCAACCAAGTGGGGGAACGTCGAGCGTTGGTCGCACTCTCCGGGGGTGTCGATTCCGCTGTTGCTGCGGCACTGGCTCATCGGGCTATAGGTTCCAGGCTTACCGCGGTATTGATCGACCACGGACTGATGCGGGAAAACGAAGTCGAAGAAGTCCGGCAGGCGTTTTCCGATATGGATTTACGGATAGAAAATGCTGCGCCGCAGTTTTTGCACGCGCTTTTGGGAATTACCGAACCCGAAACTAAACGCAAGATCATTGGCCGTGAATTTATTCGAGCCTTTGAGCGTGCCCGAGAAAACGTCGGTACCGTCGAGTGCTTAATTCAAGGAACGGTGTACCCTGATGTGATTGAGTCGGGAAGCAAAAAGGCGGAGACCATCAAATCGCATCACAACGTGGGAGGATTGCCGGACGATGCGGACTTTACAATTATTGAACCATTACGGTGGTTGTTTAAAGATGAGGTGAGACGTGTAGGAATAGCGTTAGGGCTGCCGGAATCCATTGTCTGGAGACAGCCATTTCCAGGACCAGGTCTTGCAGTACGTATTGTTGGCGAGGTCACCCCGGACGCCATAAAAATGGTGCGGCATGCCGATGCCATTATTCGCCAAGAAATTCGTGTCGCTGGATTAGAGCGCCAGATATGGCAAGCTTTTGCTGTGCTGTTGGATGTTCGGTCTGTCGGGGTAATGGGTGACAGCAGAACTTATGGACACCCAATAGTGATTCGGGCTGTTGAAAGTCAAGACGGTATGACGGCAGATTGGGTGCGGCTTCCACCGGAATTGCTGGATAAAATGGCCAGCCGCATTGTGGGTGAAGTGTCCGGAATTAACCGTGTGGTCTACGATATTACCTCCAAGCCACCGGGCACGATAGAGTGGGAGTAATTTGAGGTAGAGATTATGGTTACGTGTGATAGTTCAAGCTTTGACTGTCTAACTCTTGGACAGGATTTTGAGCTTTTCATCAGATACATCCACCTGAAGGCTCTTATTGCCTGAGGATTCCCCTTAAGATAACTTTAGGCATAGGGATGTCAAGCGCTATGGTCGAAGAGTTCGATGCCCCAAAAGGCCATATATACTGCGCGCGGGTCAAATTTAACGGTTTTTAAGTAATCTCCATGGCGCACGTGTGTTCTGACTGGACCTCGGTGGCCCCCTGCGATACGGTGAGGTGAAGCAATGGCTTTTCCCACAACACCGAATCCAGGGAGGGGTTCCCATGGTTCGCCTGACCTGTACCGCAGACGAAAGCCAGCCGTGACATGATGAACGATTTCACCACCCGCATCCTCGGGTCCAGATGAAGATGGAGGCGGTGTACTTAACCGCGATGGGCTTTTCGCGTTCCGACGCGGCGAAGGCGACGGGATGCACCGAAACGACGGTGCGATCCTCCGTCACAGCGTACCAAGAGGGCGGGATCCAGGCGCTGCAAACCTTCCGGGTGGGTGGCAGTACCAGCGATTGGGACACCCATACCGCCTCGCTGCACGAGGAGTTTGAGCAGCGACCGCCCCGCAGTGGCCGGGAAGCGGGACAACGGATCCAGGCGCTCACCGGGCTGCAACGCGTGCGGGCATATCTCCACCGGGCGGGATTGCAATACCGCAGGGTCGCACCTATTCCCTCCAAAGCGAATCCCGAGGTCCAGGAGACCTTTCTCACCGAGCCACGGGAACCGATTCTCGCGGAAGCCCAAGCGGGCCTCCGCCACGTATTCTTCATGGACGCCGCCCATTTTGTTAGGGGCGCCTTTCTGGGCTATTTGTGGTGTCTGACGCGGATTTTTGTCCCCACCTCGCCGGGACGCCAACGATTTAACGTCTTAGGCGCTTTGCATGCAATCACGCATGAGGTCATCACATTCACCAACACCGGCTACATCAACTCCACTTCGGTGGCCACATTGCTGGGAATGATTCATGCAAAATTTCACAATCTTCCCCTCACCATTGTCTTGGATAACGCCGCCTATCAACGCAATACCTTCGTACGGGAAAAAGCCGCCACCCTCGGAATGACTCTGCTCTTTTTGCCCCCCTACTCGCCCAATCTAAACCTCATCGAACGTCTCTGGAAATCTCGATACCTTGCTGACCCTCCAGTTTCAACGGTTCAAGTCCGTCGCCTAAAACGTTAAATGTGACCCGCGCGCAGTATAATCAAAACCCTTGTGCGTTAAAGAGCGATATCAAACAGGGCGGTTGACGCTACAACCCGCACTTGCGAGAGACCGAAAGCTCCGGCTTTAGTCTGCCAGTGGGTGGACTGGTTCAGACACTGGCACCATTAATGGCCAGACTCCAGCCTTCGGAAAAAATCGTGGCTTCTCAAGTGAACAGTGAATAATAAGGGATACACGGATTATTGTGTGCAAACACTTAAAGATTGTTCTATGGATTTTCGTGTGGACGGTCCGCCATCACTTTAATATTCCGGTGAACGGGAATTCCCGCTTGGCCCTGGTTCGATCGCTTGCAATAGTGATTCCTTATGGGCAACCCTGTCGAGACCGATTCTGTAGGCGCTTGACAATGAAGAAAATAGCTCAGTAATATATCGATAAGAATCGATGAATGGGAGGATGAAACCGTGGATCCTGTCGAGATATTTAAGGCGTTGGGCCAACCGCAACGGTATGCGTTATTTCTCGACCTTCTTAAAGGGAAAGAAGCCTCTTGCTGTGCGGATGTCGCGCCGGGCGAATCCGCGTGTTGTGTCATCGATTTCACCCAACGGCATCGCTTGGCCCAGTCGACCATTTCGCATCATTTGCAGGTGTTGGTGGCCGCAGGGTTATTGACTGTCGAACGACGAGGCACGTATCGGGTCTACCAAGTCAATCAGTCGATATGGGAATCTTTCCAGCGTCATGTAGTGGGGTTAACGGCTTGTGCCGATGCGGAACACCGAGGGGCAATGGGGAAAATCTCCCATACATAATTATTTTTTGTTTAATTCATCGATAATAATCGATATAAGGAGATGATTATTGTAGCGAGGATGTCTGCGTTCGGAAAACCCGAACAAGACCCGACCGGCGTACGTATTCAGTTGTCGCCAGAGGTGTTTTTTGAGCCCCTTCGAATGATGGTCGAGAATTGTGCGGCGGGCGGTTGTGGATGTGCGGTGGACATTGAAGCGATAACCGTAGAAGAGACAGCTCGAGGCCCTCAAATCCATGTGCAAGGGGACCATCTCTCGTTAGCATCGATTGCCGACGCAATGCAACGGTGTGAGGTTCCGGGGGCTGGTGCCGCCCACTCGGTACCTTCCGATGGCCCAGCCGCTGACACACGGCGAACGGCCATTCAAGAACGGTATGGCCAAATAGCGGAGACAGAGGAGAAGGAAGGCTTGGGCTCTGGATGTGGGTATGGATGCGGTGGAGCCGTGGATGACCTCAATGGCTTGGGATTGCGCCTGGGCTACACGGTGGAGGATCTGACGTGCGTGCCTTCGGACGCCAATCTCGGGTTGGGATGCGGCAACCCAGTTGCCATTTCGGGGTTACAGCCCGGGGAAACCGTACTGGATCTCGGAAGCGGCGGGGGATTGGATTGTTTTCTGGCGGCGCGCCAGGTGGGAGTCACTGGTCGCGTGATCGGAGTGGATATGACGCCCGCGATGATTTCACGTGCGCGACGCATTGCCGCCTTAGAGTCCGCCTATGCGCACGTCGAATTTCGTTTGGGCGAAATTGAGCATTTGCCCGTGGCAGATGCATCCGTGGACGTGATTCTGTCGAACTGCGTCATCAACTTGTCGACCAATAAACGCCAAGTCTATCAGGAGGCGTACCGCGTCCTAAAGCCTGGAGGTCGGCTCGCGATTTCGGATATCGTGTCCACCGTCGAGATTCCGTCTGACTGGCGCAACGATGTGCAACTATGGACCAGTTGTATGGCTGGTGCCATGACGACCAACGAGCTCGAAACACTGATGGTGGAGGTCGGATTTACGGCGATTCGGATCCATCCTCAACCGGGAAGTCGCGACTTTATTCAGGAATGGGTGCCAAATACCCCGCTGACGGACTATGTGGTGTCTGCCGTGATCGAGGCGTTCAAACCATAAGCGAGGTATACTGCTCGCGGCTCAAAATTGCGGTTTCTATTAGCTGTCGAGTGCCCTAAAATCCTTCAGAGAAACGGATGTTCTATCTGGACGGCAACCGACCCCTTTGATACGCTACCCCAATTTGGTCAGCAAGGGGAGGCTTTTATGCCGCAATTGCGTTTGCAAGTTTCCGAAAAGATGATCTGTCAGTTACCCGAATTCCGGAAGCATCACCCGCATCCCCGGGTACGCCAGAAAATCGACGCCGTCTTGATGCATGCCCTCGATTTTGCTCAAGACGACATCGCCCGTTTCTTGGGGGTGACCGAACACAACGGTACGGTCATATATGCGAGAATATGCCGAAGGCGGGCTCGATGCCCGACTCCAGTTTGAAGTCGGGGGCAGCGCCAGCAAGCTGACGCCGTATCGCACCAGTATCCAAGAGGAATTCAAACAACGGCCGCCCGCTAACGCGGATACGTCCGGATCGGATCATTGTCGGCGAGGTGCGGGGAGAGGAGGCCATGGAGTTAATCGAGGCCATGTCCACTGAACATCCGGGGAGTGCGCTATGGACTACCCCTGTGGGTTTTCCTCGCAATTCCCAGAGGGAAAGGGTCACAGGGGAAACGCCTCAGACGAATCTTGTGAGGACTGCGGGCCTCGTCAGAGACTGAGAGAAGCCGAAAGAGATTATTGTAGGTTTTTTAACCAGAGTTACGGACTCATTCTGTTTGTTTCAGGTGAACTCGATTCTTCATCCACTAACCCTTGCGGAGACAGGAATTCCCGGTCCCGAAACGCACCGCGTTGCTTGGCACACTGCTTCAGGTCATGATAGACAAAACTCATGGCCTTTGCAACAATGGAACCATAAGAAAAGGAGGAGAGGGCGTGGCCACGGAAAAATCGTTCACGGTGTCTTTGCCCGGTGATCTCGCCGAAGCCATACAACGTATCGCGGCCGAAAACCCTGAGGAGTTTGTGATTACGGCAGTGCGTCATGAAATTCAGCGGTTCGATCAGTTAACGGCTATTCGTGCCGCTGCGGGAGCGTGGAAGGATCATGATGAGATTCCCGACACTGTCGAGGAATTGGTGGCATTCATGCGCCGCCTGCGGGCTAGTGAGGAAAGGTTTTCGCCATGAGCCGTATCATGGTGGATACCGATGTGTTGATTTGGGTTCTGCGCGGCAAGGCCGAAGCCGTTGGTTGGCTCGAAACGGTCGCGGCAACAGAACGTCTTTTGTGCTCGGTCTTGACAGTTTCTGAGCTTCTCCGAATGGTACGGCAAGAAGAACTTCGCAAGACTGAGACGCTCATTGCTGGAGTCCAGGTGGTGCCTGTACTGTATGAAGACGCCCGCAAAGCGGCTGACCTGATGCGAGACCGTGGACCTGGCTTTGTCGATTGTCACATTGCAGCCACAGCGTTAAGATTAGAGGCTGCAGTTATGACCTATAACCAACGGGACTTTGGACGAACGGGTGTCAATCTTTTGCCACTACCCGAAACTTGGCCATAGATTCCCGTGTCCCCAGGCGATCAAAAAGGGTGGACAGCACATCCGAACGGGGAGCCGTGTCTGTCGGCACAAACCAATAGAGAGAAAACCTAAATCGGTGACAAGTCCTTGTTGCATTAAGGGGCCGGTCAGTGCTTAGCAGAATATTACGATAAATGACTTTGCGATCAACTCCACCACTGTTTTCGGCTAATCAATTCCCTGGCATAATGGTATGAAGCCGTAATGTTTACTGGGTTATTGGGGTTTGACACGGAGTGGATACCGGGTGGAGGGCGGCTTTAGCCGATTTAGCCCCCTTAATGTTGACACTAGCGATCTCCCCCTTCCGATTTCTCACGATTTCAAATTTTTTTCATAGACTCGTGAGAATCGATGATACCGAACCCTCCAAGAGCCCAGACTCGGGATGGGGCTCAACTGCCTGCGGCAGTCGATCCGCATCCCGAGTGCAAACAGTTACACGCGGACCGGAATCCATTGGGCCAGACCGGCAGCGACACGCGCTCGCATTTCCACCGGAGATCGGTAATCCAAACGACGATGAATGCGGACGGTGTTATACTGCTCCGTCCACTGCGTGACCTCCGCATACGCTTCGGCAAAGGTGGTGAATTCCTGCAATCCTAAGCATTCTCGCTCGAGTTGAGCGTGCCATGACTCGATGTAGGCATTATAATTCGGGCTATGAACCGGGATCCGTTCATGGTCTAAGCGGAGGTGATGACACTGGGTCTCAAAGGCTTTAGCAATAAACTGGGGCCCATTATCGGTTTATCCCGATATCAGGATAAACGGACTTGGACTAAACCGCTGCGCGGTGGTTTAAATGCTTTCTTGAACCGGGTACGGATGCTTTTCCTTCTTGCGAAAACCGCCGTGGGTAGTCGTACAATAAGGTAGGTTTGGTTTTGGCGACGAAGTTCGGAGGAAGGAGCTTCACACCATGAAGCATTATCGAAATACCCCTCGACGCAACGACGACAACGCCTTTCTGCTGGCGGAAGTTTTGCTTATACCCCTGGAGGGTAAAGCGATT
>JAJZZP010000119.1 GCA_021797515.1 Bacillota bacterium
AGCGCCGTCACTTCGACGGGAAATTTAAGCAGAACGTATCACCTACACGGAGCACATCGCGGGCGGAAACGGTGCGAGACAAGGGGGTACCTGAATAGTTACCATAAGTTAGCGCATATGGGAAACGAGAAACCATGAACCGATAGTGTGATTAAGCCTTGCCACTTGGCAGTTTAAGTGATTTTTCCCCACTCTTCCAATTGCTGAACCACTTGCCGGGTAATGTGGCTTGGGGTGGAGGAGCCTGCGGTTACGGCGACTTTGGTTATGCCGTCAAACCACTCAGGGCGCAAATCTTCCACACTTTCTACACGTACTGAAGGTTTGCCGCCGATCTTTTCCACGACCTCCACTAAACGATTGGAATTGTTGCTGCGCCGGTCTCCGACCACTACCACCATGTCTACTTGATCGGAAACTTTGACGGCAGCTTCTTGGCGCAACTGGGTGGCTAGGCAAATTTCATTGTGCACTTCGGCGTGCGGATACTTCGCTAATAATGCGTTAATCACTGACTTGGTATCCCACTGGCTCAACGTGGTTTGAGTTACGATGGCTAAAGGTTCTTGATCAGAAAACGTGAGTTGCTCGATGTCTGCCACGTTGGTGACTAATGCTACCCGGCCTTGGGGAGCTTCGCCCATTGCTCCTTCAGGTTCGGGGTGTCCTTTGGTGCCAATATAGATAATGGAGTATCCCTCTTGAATTTTTTCCCGGATCAATATATGAGTTTTGGTCACATCAGGACAGGTGGCATCATAGAAATTGAGGCCACGTTGAGCCGCCTTAGCTTTGACAGCTGGGGAGATGCCATGCGCGGTAAAAATCACTGTAGCGCCATCGGGTACCTGTTCCAAGAGGTCTAACCGAAGGCCGCCATCCAGAGTTTGGATGCCATACTCTTCGAGTTCAAGCACCGTATGCCGATTGTGCACGATTTGGCCTAAAATGTAAATGGGACGGGGCACATTGGGATCCTTAGCTATCCGTTTAGCCATCGTAATCGCATCTACCACGCCGTAGCAGTAACCCCGCGGATGAACCTTTAGCACTTCCATCATGACTAGACTCCCTTATCGTTGCTGGCGCAATGATGCTAATAATCTTTATACCAGCCTCGCTATGATCATAGGATGATTATATCATGGCTATCAGGAAAACATGTGTGACAGGGGGACGACAGAATTGGCACACGGGACAGTTCCAATGGGTGTGGTTGATTAGTTCTCACGATTAGTGGCAGGGGTCATCAGACGAAAGCCGGCCGCGGCAGCCGCCAGAGCCACCCATTGTCCCAGTGTAAAGGGGACTCCATCGGTGGGCAGGGTGAGGCTGACGATAAGCCAAGCAATGGCCATGCCTAACGTGACAGCCCCTGCCGTAGCACCTGGCCACGAAAGGCGCCAATGACGGTAAGAGATTCCTCCCACTATCGATACCACGGCAAGTAATAGTGCCCAAAGCGCATAGCAGGGAAACACCAACGTGCCCGCTAAGGAAACCGCGATGGCACGTGGCCAGTTGGGAACCGGGATTCCCAGCAGGTTTTGTCCGGGAGCGCGAATCAACAGCATCACCGCAACGGTCAGGGCTAAAGTGTCAATATCAGACAGGTGCCATAGAAGGCGATAGCGCCAATACACCCAGGCCAATCCTATCATAGCCCCTGTGATCATTCCGCCTATGCCCCAAGCACTCATCGGAGTAAACAGCAAGTGGTTCAAATGGTGCATGTAGTATGGGGGATCACTAATAATGTAAACGGCTTTGTCTCCCAAAGCGCCACCTATTAGCATGGTCCACAGTAATTCCGCTATTTTTTGGGTTCGGTCCAAACGGGATGCCAGCAGGAGACCGCCCGCAAGAGCTGCCAATAACATCACCGTGCCTAGCGGTATCGGGCCCAAATACGAAAACGCAGGCAGATACATGTGAGTCAGCTCCCTTGGTTTTGAGTTGCCATCGATAGATCATGGTCCAATAAGGCCGGTGTCATGGGGCCAATCACTTTTGCCACCACAACTCCGTGGCGATTGATAAACAACGTGGTGGGTAACGTGCTTATCAGATACTGAGTGAACACCCGGCCCGTCGTGTCGTAATAAGCACGACGCGCTTCTACGCCGGATGCGTTAAGTAAAGGAGTAGCTGCAGCGACGGTATCATTGGTCACCAGTGCAATTGTGACCTGGGGAAACTTTCGGGAAAAATCCGGTAACTCCATTTTGCAAGCCGGGCACCAGGGCGCCCAGAAATTCAATAAGCCTCCCCGTCCCCGAAACAGGCGTCGCAGGGATTGCACTTGACCGGTGCTGGAGATAACATGGGAAGCGGGTAATGACTGTCCCACACTGGCGGTGAATTGGTGAGACTGGGATGCAGGGCGAATCACGATAACCAGTGTCAGCAACACGGCTAACAATGCCAGCAAGTTTCGCCACCAAACGACGCGTGCCATTACAGCCCATTCACCGCGGCTGTAACCCAGTTGGGTATAAGATCAAACCAGCCCGTGGTTAACATAATACCCAGAATGACTAGAAATGCACCGGAAAGCTTTTCGATCCATGGCAAATACAGACCGAGTTGTCGAGTCCACAGGGCTGCTTGACCTAAAAATACCGCTAGAGCAAAGAAGGGAATTGCTAGCCCCACGGCATAGCTGGTTAATAGCAGGGCGCCGGACATAACGGTGTTAGAACGAGCTGCCAAGATCAAGATGCTGGCTAAAATAGGGCCAACGCAGGGTGTCCACCCGGCGGCAAACACAATGCCAAGCAAAACAGAGGACCAGCGTCTCCGGTTTGGCTTTAGGCCAATATGAGCGTCGCGTTTGAAGATGCCGATTTCGATGATTCCGCTGATTTCTAGGCCAAAGACAATAATCACCAGACCGCCCAATTCTGCGATGAGGCGGCGATGTTGGGCGACAAATTGTCCGAGCGCACTGGCACCTAGGCCTGCGGCAATCAAAATCAGAGAAAATCCCAAAATAAACAGCAAAGAGTTTTGAATAACACGGGAACGAATTTTTTCATTGGCAATCGAATCCGGGGTCAGCGCAGTACCGGCCATAGATGTGAGATAAGATGGAATTAAGGGTAGCACACAAGGGGACAACACCGAGGCTAGGCCGGCAACAAAAGCGACTCCAAGTGATACCAAAGACATAGTGCGATACCCCTCCTGCTTCCGCAAACTACTGGTCATTATAGCATGGCAGTGCAAAACTACGGGAATGCGTTTCATAGGCAGGATTGTTACAGTTATTGTCGAAATATATCTGAGAAGCGGGGTAAAAGTGAGGTGGGTTCGTGATTCGATTGGACAAAGTCAGTAAGCGCTATCCCAATGGCCACTACGGCTTAGTTGATGTGTCACTGACAATCCGCCGAGGGGAATTTCTGTTTTTGGTGGGCCCTTCGGGTGCCGGGAAATCCTCGTTGGTTCGTTTGCTGTACCGTGAAGAAACAGCTAGCCAGGGCGAAGTATTTGTCGACCAATTTAAGTTGTCAAGCCTGCGGCGTTCGCAAGTGGCAAGGCTTCGTCGACAACTGGGGGTGGTATTTCAAGATGTCAAACTCTTGCCGGAACGCACGGTTTATCAAAATGTGGCGTTTGCCATGGAGGTGGTGGGCGCCTCCAGCCGTGATATCCACAAACGAGTGCCGCAAGTGTTGGAACTGGTAGGATTGAGTCGTAGCCGAGACAATTACCCCCACCAATTATCCGGGGGCGAGCAGCAGCGGGTGGGGATTGCCCGCGCATTAGTTAACAATCCGATTTATGTTATTGCCGATGAACCCACCGGAAACTTGGATCCGGAGACGGCCCGGGATATCGTGAAACTATTTGTCGAAATCAACCGTCGAGGTGCTACGGTGATTATGGCAACCCATGCCAAAGACATTGTCAACCAGATGCAACGCCGGGTGGTCGCGATTGAACACGGCCGCGTTGCGCGAGACGAGGTGCGGGGTGCATATGGCTATGAATCTTAATGGTGTCGGCTATATTGTCAGGGAAACGGTGCGTAATTTAATACGTAATAGCTGGATGTCGCTGGCTTCCGTGTCCACTGTGGCTATTTCCATGTTTGTGCTGTCGTTTTTTTTGGTACTGACCACAAATTTAAATCATGTCACGGCGGTTCTGCAAAGTCAGGTAGAGATGAAGGTATTTATCAATCGTCAGGCGCCGCGATCTCAGGAACTGGCATTGCTGCGGCAAGCGCGTCACTGGCCCGACGTACGTCGAATTGATTTTTTTACCAAGCAGCAAGCGGCAGCCAGCCTCAAACAAGAATTTCCGGATCAGCGAAACTTGGTTGCCTTGATATCTAAATCCAACCCGCTATTTGACGGTTATGATGTGTACACCTACCGGTCCCAGGCCATTCCGCAGCTGGCGGAGCGGTTCAAAAAGAAATCGATTGTGCACACAGTCGTCTATGAAGGCCAAGTGGTGTCTCGGTTGGATAAGTTGTCCAACATTCTTCGCTGGGTAGGCTGGATTGTGGAAGGACTTTTAGGACTGGCTACTCTCTTTATTATTGTCAATACAATTCGGCTCGCAGTGTTTGCTCGGCGCCGCGAGGTACAAGTCATGAAACTGGTGGGCGCGACCGATTGGTTTATCCGTTGGCCCTTTGTGCTGGAAGGTATGGTGCTGGGAATTTTAGGCGCCCTCGTAGCCGATGCTGTGGTGGACGGGGGATACCGTTGGCTCACGGGCGTGGCTGCGGTGACTCTGCCGTTTTGGCCCCTGGCCTCACTACACAGTGTGATGTCGGAGGTCTTGATATTTACCTTGATTGGAGGCGTATTGGTAGGCATATTGGCAAGTTTGGTGGCCTTGCGACGCTTCTTGCGGGTCTAGGTTCTCACATCGCAGACATCCAGCCCCATCCATGTGGCATGGTATAATGGGTTAGTACAAGGAGGGGCCACATGCGGCGAGCAGGACTGGCAATTTGGGCGGCAGTTACCGTTTTGTTAATGGCAGGTTCCTCTCTAGGAACTTGGTGGGCAACGCAGAACGGGATACTGGGCAGTATTGCTGTGCCGGCTAGCATGCGGCAAAATGAAGAGTTTACGCGGTTTGTCCAGGTTTATGATTCGATTCGTAGCGAAACCATTTGGCATAATACCCCCAAGCAATTACTGGATGGGGCTATCAACGGGATGGTCAATACGTTGCACGATCAGTTTTCCGATTATTTTTCCTCGTCGCAGAATCAGTCATTTCAGGCATTGCTCAATCCTACGTTTGTGGGGATTGGCGTGAAAGTATCCGCCTCCGCTCCTCAATTGGTGATTGAACAAGTTTTTCCGAAGTCCCCTGCCTCCCGGGCCGGTCTAGCGCAAGGAGACATCATTACGGCGGTCAATGGCCAATTAGTTTCCCGGGTGGGGTCTGCTGCGGCGGTCAATATGATTCATGGCAAAGTGGGGACCACGGTGCGATTGGCGGTGTCGGTTCGCGGTCAACAGAAGGTTGTCGTGCTGAAACGAGCGGTGATTGACGAGCCTACCGTATACAGCTACATGATGCCGCATCATATTGCGTATATGAACATTGTGGAGTTCGGAAACAATACCGGCGCCGGAGTGGTGAACCAATTTCACCAGTTGGTGAAAGAAGGAGCCCGAGGATTGTTGCTGGATCTTCGCGACAATCCAGGCGGGGAAGTCACCCAGGCTTTAACCGCGGCCAATGTATTGGTACCGGCAGGACCGGTGGTATCATTGCATTATAAAAATCCTTCTCAAGATCAGACTCTAAATTCTAGCGGACCCGGCACGAAGCTGCCGATAGTGGTCTTAGTCAACGGGGAAACCGCGTCAGCTGCCGAAATTCTTTCTGCTGCGATTGCGGAACGACAAGGCGGTACCTTGGTTGGGATTCGGACCTATGGCAAAGGGATCGTGCAAGAACTGATTCCCCTGGCCAATCATGCAGCACTTAAACTGACGGTTGCCAAATATTACACTCCCGATGGACAATATATTGAGCACAAAGGTTTAACCCCCAACGTCTACGATCCCGAGGCTCCCAATGTGATTCCTTCTGATATTCCAGCAGAAGATCCCCAATTGGCTAAAGCTGTCGCTGTGTTGTTGAAGAAAATGGGATAATGATATAAAGGAGGATCAAACATGGGTGTGTATCAATTGCAGGCCCCATATGCTCCGGCAGGCGATCAACCGGAGGCGATTACCGCGTTGTCTCGCGGCGTGGACCAGGGACTTCGGGAACAAGTGCTGCTGGGAGTGACCGGCTCGGGCAAGACTTTTACCATGGCCAACGTCATTCGTGACGTCAACCTGCCGACGTTGGTGATTGCGCCCAACAAAACGCTTGCAGCACAGTTGGCGAGCGAGCTCAAAGTGTTTTTTCCTCATAATGCGGTGGAGTATTTTGTCAGTTATTATGATTACTATCAACCGGAGGCTTACATCCCACAGACCGATCTTTATATTGAAAAAGACGCGCAAATTAATGACGAAATTGATAAACTGCGTCACTCGGCCACATCGTCTTTACTTGAGAGATCCGACGTAATTATTGTGGCTAGTGTCTCATGCATTTACGGATTGGGCTCTCCCGAAGATTACCGTGATTTGGTATTGTCTCTTCGCGTTGGTATGGACCGCGATCGGCAGACGATTTTACGGAAATTGGTGGATATCCAATATGACCGCAACGACGCCAATTTTGTGAGGGGCAAGTTTCGAGTTCATGGGGATGTTATCGAAATATTTCCCGCCAACCAAAGTGAGCAAGCGATTCGCATTGAACTCTTCGGCGATGAAATAGAGCGCATTCGCGAGTTTGACGCTCTTACCGGAGAAATCTTAGGGGAACGTGAACACGTAGCGATTTACCCGGCTTCCCATTATGTCATGGGCAAAGATCGCCGGGGACCGGCACTGCAAAGTATCCGTGCCGAGTTGCAAGACCGCTTAAAGAGTTTGCGTGAACTCGGTAAGGATCTGGAAGCACAGCGGTTAGCGCAGCGTACCGAATACGACTTGGAAATGTTGGAAGAGGTAGGATTTTGCTCCGGGATTGAAAACTATTCCCGTCATTTTACCGGAAAAAAGCCTGGGGATCCGCCATATACCTTGCTCGACTATTTTCCCCAACGGTTTTTAACCATTATCGACGAGTCCCACGTGGCAGTACCGCAAATTCACGGCATGCACGCGGGGGATCGTTCGCGCAAAGAGAGTCTGGTGGAGCATGGTTTTCGTTTGCCGTCGGCTTTTGACAATAGGCCGTTGACTTTTGACGAGTTTCATGCCCATTTGTCTCACGTCGTCTATGTCTCAGCGACTCCCGGGCCCTATGAACGAAAGATGGCTCAGCAAATTGTGGAGCAAATCGTGCGGCCTACTGGATTGCTTGATCCGGAGATTACCGTGAAGCCAACCAAGGGACAAATTGATGATTTGCTGGCCGAGATTCGGGCCCGCACCCAAAAACAGCAGCGGGTTCTGGTGACCACCCTGACCAAACGAATGGCGGAAGACCTTACCGAATTTTTTCGGGAACATGGGGTCCGGGTGCGATATCTGCATTCTGACATCGATACCTTAGAGCGCATGGCCATCATCCGGGATTTGCGATTGGGCGAATTTGATGTGTTGGTTGGCATTAACCTATTGCGGGAAGGATTAGACTTGCCCGAAGTGGCACTGGTGGCGATATTGGATGCCGACAAAGAGGGGTATTTGCGCTCGACGACGTCTCTGGTGCAAACTATCGGACGAGCAGCGCGCAATTTGGAAGGTGCCGTGATTATGTATGCGGACAAGATCACGGACTCGATGCGTCAAGCCATGTCGGAGACGGATCGCAGGCGGGAGATCCAACGTCAATTTAACCTAGATCATCATATTACACCGCAAGGGGTTTCCAAAGCGGTTAGAGAAATAATCCAGGCTACGAAGGCGACTCATGAGAAGCCGGTGGAAAAACCGATTCGTGATATGACGGCTCGGGAACGTATCCAAATGGCCAATCAATTGCGTAAAGAAATGAAAGAGGCCAGCCGCAACTGGGAATTTGAGCGGGCCGCCGTACTAAGAGATTTGTTGATGGAACTGGAAAAAGAACGACCGATTAAGGCCGTGGCGGGAGGTTCCAGAAAGTCCCATGGCTAGCCAATGGATTCGGGTGCGGGGCGCTCGGCAGCACAACTTAAAAAATATCAATGTGGATATTCCCCGAGATCAATTGGTGGTGATTACCGGCGTGTCAGGATCGGGAAAATCTTCATTGGCGTTTGATACGATTTACGCAGAGGGTCAGCGGCGGTATGTGGAATCGCTCTCTAGCTACGCTCGCCAATTTCTCGGTCAGATGGATAAACCCGACGTGGATGCCATTGAAGGGTTGTCACCGGCTATCTCCATCGATCAAAAGACCACGAGCCACAATCCCCGAAGCACGGTGGGCACCGTGACCGAGATTTATGACTATCTGCGGTTGTTGTATGCCCGGGTGGGGCAACCGCATTGTCCCGTCTGCGGTCGTGAGATATCGCAACAAACCATTGATCAAATGGTAGACCATATCATGGCACTGCCCGAAGGTACGCGGCTTGAAGTGCGGGCTCCCTTAGTGCGTGGCCGTAAAGGAACTCATGATAAGGTGTTGGCCGACGTCCGTCGGCAGGGGTACACTAGGGCTCGCATTGACGGTGCTACGGTGGAATTGGAATCACTCCCGGCATTGAACAAAAATCAAAAACACACCATTGCCGTGGTAGTGGATCGTATTGTGCTGAAGTCGACAATCGGATCGCGATTGACCGAGTCATTGGAACACGCCCTAGATTTATCAGGTGATGTTGTAGAAGTCGGTCCGCCGGACGGACTGACCGAAGTGTTTGCTCGTGATCTGGCGTGCCCGCACTGCGGCATCTCACTGGAGGAACTATCGCCGCGGATGTTTAGTTTCAACGCCCCATACGGCGCATGTCCGGATTGTACCGGGCTCGGGTTCAAATTGGAAGTGGATCCCGAACTGGTTGTTCCCGATCCCACGCTGACCTTGCGGGAAGGAGCGGTGGCGCCATTTACCCGTGGCAGTTCCCGATTTTATCCTGATTTGCTGGAAACGGTGGCGAAAATTGCCGGTATACCTGTAGACCGACCGTATCATATGCTGTCAGATGAGGCTAAGCATATTGTGTTGTACGGATATCCTGATCCAGTGCCGTTTTCTTTTGAAAGCCACTACGGCAGCCATCACCAGCAGTTTCGCTATCATGGCGCGATACCTATTTTGGAGCGTCGCTATCGGGAAGTGGGCTCGGAGTCAGCCAAAGCCGAAGTTGAAGAGTATATGACATCGAATCCGTGTGCGGTTTGTCACGGACAACGTCTTAAACCGGCAGTGTTGGCGGTAACGGTGGGCGACTTGTCGATTGCTTCCGTAACGGACCTTTCTATTGTGAAAGCGCGACAATTTTTTGAGACCCTCTCTTTGAAACCCCGACAGCAAGTCATCGGATCCCCTATTTTGAAAGAAGTGCGAGAACGGCTAAATTTCTTAATTGACGTGGGATTAGGGTATCTGACCCTGTCCCGAGCTGCCGGGTCGCTGTCGGGTGGGGAAGCTCAGCGAATTCGCTTGGCCACCCAAATTGGATCTTCACTGATGGGGGTCTTGTATATCTTGGACGAACCATCAATTGGATTGCATCAACGCGACAACGATCGGTTGCTTAACACACTAAAAAGGCTGAGAGATTTAGGCAACACGGTACTGGTGGTGGAACACGACGAGGAAACCATGCTGGCTGCTGACTATCTGATAGATATTGGTCCGGGACCGGGAACCTACGGCGGTGAAGTAGTGGCCCACGGTACTCCTCAAGAAGTGATGGCAATCCCTAATAGTTTAACCGGGCAATATCTGTCCCATCAGCGGGAAATGCCCTTGCCATCTAGACGCCGCGTCCCGAATTCCCGGTGGATTACCATCTCCGGGGCTCGAGAACATAATTTGAAAGAAATTACCGTGCGGATTCCTCTTGGCATGATGGTCGCGGTTACCGGTGTCTCAGGGTCGGGAAAGTCTACTCTGGTAAACGATATTTTGCGGAAGTCACTGGAACTTCAACTCAATGGCGCGCGAAACCGTCGGGTGGGGAACCATGATGCGATTGGTGGTTTGGAGCATCTCGACAAAGTCATTGCGATTGACCAAAGCCCCATTGGTCGCACCCCTCGGTCGAATCCTGCGACTTATACCGGATCGTTTGATCTGATTCGCGAAATATTTGCCGGGACTACCGAGGCAAGCATTCGGGGATACAAGGCCGGGCGATTTTCTTTCAATTTGCGGGGAGGTCGCTGCGAGGCGTGCAAAGGTGACGGGATTCTTAAGATCGAAATGCATTTTTTACCGGATGTCTACGTGCCGTGTGAGGTGTGCAAAGGACGGCGATATAACCGGGAGACCATGGAAGTCCATTATCGCGGACAAACCATTGCGGATGTCTTAGAGATGACAGTGGACCAGGCGGCGGTTTTCTTCCAACATCATACTCGCCTTAAACGAAAATTGGAGACGTTGCGGGATGTGGGACTTGGGTATATCCACCTCGGACAGCCAGCCACCACATTGTCCGGAGGCGAAGCTCAGCGGGTTAAATTGGCCACCGAACTGTCGCGCAAGTCCGAAGGCCGCACCCTGTATATTTTGGATGAACCGACGACGGGACTTCACCACGAAGACATTCGCCACTTGCTGGGCGTCTTAGAGCGTTTGGTATCTCAAGGCGACACGGTTTTGGTCATTGAGCACAACCTGGATGTGATTCAAAACGCGGATTGGATTATCGATTTAGGTCCTGAAGGGGGCGATGTCGGTGGCACTATCGTGGCAGAGGGATCCCCGGAGCAGGTAATGGACAATTCGGCATCCTATACCGGGCGCTATCTAAAGCGTCATTTGATGCGTTATCAAGCCGTGGATACGGCGCGATAACTGAGCCATAGGGAGGCAAGCATGGCGGCAATTTCCGAAGAACTGGAACGTAAACGGCAGGTTCTCCCCGATCAACCTGGTGTCTATCTCATGAAAGATGACGAAGACCATGTCATCTATGTGGGCAAGGCTGTCGATTTAAAACAGCGGGTGCGAAGCTATTTTCAGGATCCGGCTCGGTTAGCGCCTAAAGTTGCGGCAATGATGCGCCACGTGGCCGATTTTGAGGTCATAGCCACCGATACCGAAGTAGAAGCGCTCATTTTAGAAGCGACGTTAGTGAAGCAAATGCAACCGCACTACAACATACGGTTGAAAGATGACAAAGCATATCCTTATTTGCGGTTGACCTGGGAAGAGGATTTTCCCCGGTTGCTGATCGCGCGCAAGCCGTCGGAGCTTGGCAGCCGATATTTTGGACCCTACACCCGGTCACAATCGGTACAGGAAACGATTCGGCTATTGCGGAAGATCTTTCCCATTCGGAATTGCACCAATATGAAATTTAAAAATGCCGCCCGCCCTTGCTTGGAATATCATATCCACCGCTGCCAAGCGCCGTGTCAAAATCTGGTCGAGAAGACCACGTATCGTGAAATGATGAAATCGGTGGAATTGTTCTTGGAGGGCAAGGCCGACCATGTTCGGGATCATTTAATTCAACAGTTGAATGAGGCCGCAGATTTACTGCAATTCGAACGGGCGGCTAAACTGCGGGATCAGGTGCGGGCCATCGAAGAAATCACCGCTCAGCAAAAAGTGGCGGCCGAGGCAGGGCGTAATTTGGATGCCATCAGTTGGGTAGTGGAGCGTCCAGACGCGTATGTTCAGGTGTTTCGGATTCGTGATGGACGGTTGACCGGGCGTGAATCCATGGTAATGACGGGAGTTGACGGGACCAATGACGCGGAGTTGGCCCGTGCTTTTCTGCTGCAGTACTACGAGCGGGCTAATGAAATTCCCCAGGAGATATTGGTGGAACACTTACCTGAGGAGGTGGACGACTTACGCTATTGGCTTCGCCAAGAACGGCGCGGCAAGATTGAGTTAAAGGTACCGCAACGCGGTGAAAAACAGCGCCTTTTGGCGATGGTGAGGCAAAACGCTGTGATAGCCCGAGATGAAGCGCTGCGACGGATGGAAGTTAAAGAACGGGAGCGGGAGGAGGCACTTTTGGGATTAAAAGCAACATTGGGTTTGAGCAAAACGCCGGATCGCATTGAATGTTATGACATTTCCAATACCCAGGGAACGGAGTCGGTGGCATCCATGGTGGTGTTTACCAACGGCAAACCTGACAAGAGCCAATATCGGCGGTTCAAAATCCAAACGGTTCAAGGACCCAATGATTTCTTGTCGATGCGCGAAGTGATCGCGCGACGATTTCGCCATCAACAACTGGCGGAAGACAGCATCCACACCAAACGGTTTGCGAAAACTCCCGATTTGGTGATCATTGACGGCGGCCGGGGACAATTGGGTTATGCCCACCAGGCAATGGAAGAAGCCGGGGTGGGTGATATTCCTGTGTTTGGATTGGCCAAAGAACATGAATGGTTATTTGAACCTCAGCGACCGGATCCGATCATTCTGGATCGGGAGTCGCCGCCGCTTAAATTATTGCAGCATGTGAGGGATGAGGCACACCGTTTTGCTATTACCTTCCATCGCCAGTTGCGCAACAAGCGGAATCTGGCATCGGTGTTGGATGAGGTGCCTGGGATTGGATCGAAGAGAAAAAAAACGGTGCTACGGCATTTTCCTGACTTGGCTGCCCTGGTACGATCGGAGTCATCGCTGGAAGACTTGGCCAAGTTGCCGGGAATGACCAAAAAAGCCGCTGAATCGGTGGTGGCCTACCTGCGTCAAACTTATGAGGATAAACCCGAAGGGGGCGTTTAAATGCGTTGGATAACCGTGTTCGTGGTAACCGCTCTGGGACTAGCCGTTATAAGTCATATTGGGATAGGCATTTATGCTCAGCGGGGGACGAGCGTGGTGTGGGCCGCCATTGCCTTAGGGTTGGTGAATATGTTGGTGCGCCCGATTGTGCGCCTGGTAGCATTCCCGATTACGCTGCTGACACTGGGTTTGTTTGGTTGGGTGATCAATGCGCTGATGTTGTGGCTGGCGTCCGATTTGGTTCCCGGGTTTGTGGTTACCGGATTTATGCCCGCGCTTTGGGGTTCGTTATTACTAAGTCTTATTTCTGGAGGCGTCAATTGGCTGATTCGGCACACATAAAACTTATCGCGTTGGATTTGGACGGCACTATTGTCGGCAGTGGGGGCGAAATTAGCCAAAGGCTGATAACTGCAGTGGGTCAAGCCCGAGATTGTGGGATTCGCGTGATGTTGGCAACGGGGAGGATGGTGCAGTCGGCCCGCCCCTTTTGGTTGCAGTTGGGTCTGGGCGAGGGGCCTCTGATTGCTTACAACGGTGGGCAAACCGTGATGATGCCTAATGGTTCTCCTATATTGTCCCGGTCGCTATTGGATCAGGCAGCGCGATTTGTCGTTACGCAAGCGCTAGCGGAGGATCTGTTGGTTCAAGTTTACGTCGGGGATGAGTTGTGGATTTCGCGCGAAGACTCTCGGGCTCGGCACTATATTGAAGCTAATCATATTCCCGCGTGGGTTCGTGGTGATAAAGAAATTCTCCAGTGGCCAGAACCTCCGATAAAGATTTTACTGCAAGCAGCACCCGAGACTTTGGATGCATTTCGTCCACGGTTGGAGATTCGCGCCCAAGAGTTCGGGATGAGAATCTTTAAATCGCAAGCCGATTACCTCGAAATTGTTCGCCAGGGGGTAGGCAAAGGTCCTGCACTCAGAGACGTGGCGGGCCGTCTGAATATTCCTGCCGCACAAGTAATGGCGGTGGGTGACGCTGAAAATGATGCCGATATGTTAACTTGGGCTGGGTATGGAGTGGCCATGGGTCAGGCACCCTCACCGGTGAAACAAGTAGCGAAATTGGTGACCAAGACCATAGACGAGGATGGAGCAGCTTTTGCGATCGAAACTTGGGCTCTGGGCCACTAAAGAACGATATGCCAGTGGCGTAAAACGGCAATGCCCCAAGGGCTGCGCAGTAGCAAATATACTGTGGTGCCCGCCACCACGAGGAGAAACGCCCAGGCAAAGCGCCGCTCGATTTGGCGCTCCCGTTTTAGACGTCCGCGCGCGCTTCGGCTTTCCAAGTTGCCGGTAGTGGTTGGGCGGAGTTGCTTGCCGCGTTCTGCTCGGGTTCGAGGATGATATGGAGAAGAGGATGCCACGCTACCAACCTCCTTCACTTGCAACTGCTCAGCAGTCATTATTCGACGTTCTTTACGGTTTTCCTGCTGGAAAATTTGAGGAATGTCGAGGCACAAATTTCTGTATTGGGGGAGTTGCGGTCAATCCTGGTATTTACAATGGAGAGAAGGGGGGCAGGAGCAATGGAAGCCGCACGTCTTGTCGTTATTTCAGGTCTGTCCGGTGCCGGCCGTACGGAAGCTATGCGGGTGTTCGAAGATTTGGGTTACTTTTGTGTTGACAATCTTCCCCCCAATTTGGCCACCAAATTTGCTGAATTGGTGCAGAAAAGCCCGGAAGTACAAGGCGCCGCGTTAGTGATGGATGTACGCGGCGGTGTCTTTTTCCAGGATGTGGAGGCCACTTTAAAATCCTTTGATGAATCTGGAATCTCTTATCAAGTCCTCTTTTTGGAAGCAGATGAAGAAACCTTAATCCATCGCTATAAGCAGTCGCGAAGGCGTCATCCATTGGAATCCCAAGGACGGTTGGTGGAGGCGCTGAGGCGTGAAAAAGAGGCCATGGGGGCCTTGCGCGGAATGGCCCATGTCGTGATCGACACCTCGGGACTTAGTTCGCTGCAGTTGCGCCAGCGTATTTCCGATATTTTTCGGTTAGAAGGCAGCGCCACCTCGTTTCAAGTGCGACTCGTGTCCTTTGGCTTCAAATACGGGTTACCGAAAGATGCTGATCTGGTATTTGATGTCAGGTTTTTGCCTAACCCTTATTACGTCGACGGATTACGCGATTTGACGGGTAATGATCCAGTAGTGCGTGACTATGTCATGCGATTTCCCTTGGCTAAGGAAACTCAGGTCCGATTGGAAAATTTGTTAGAGTTTTTGATGCCTCAGTTCCAACAGGAAGGGAAACCACAAGTCACGGTGGCGGTCGGGTGCACCGGAGGGCAGCACCGCTCGGTAGTGTTTGCCAATCAACTCGGCTCATTTTTGGAAGGCAAAGGGCTCACAGTAGCTGTTGAGCATCGTGATTTGGATCGGCAAGGGGGGCCAGTGGCATAATATGTGGAGGTTACTGGCCCCGGGGTTAAAGTTCAAGCGCTATTTAGCGGGGATTGCCGTTGGGCTCATAAGTCTAGGTATCGCCATCGCAATGGCGATACTGCCCCGACACATGAATCCTCTGTGGGACGCTCTGGTGGCGGTCTTAGGCATCATAGTGGTATCTTGGGCCTCGGCGCGATTAGGGCAAAGCATTACTGAAGTGCTTGGTTCTGACCGTTGGGCCGGTCTTTTATATTCCCGCAGGCACCTGGCACGGGGGCCGCGAATTGTCGCTTTGGGCGGAGGCACCGGACTGCCCGCCGTGCTGCGAGGATTAAAGCATTATACCTCCAATTTAACCGCCATTGTGACAGTAGCTGATGATGGCGGCAGTTCAGGACGGCTGCGCGGCGATTTGGGTGTATTGCCGCCTGGGGACTTGCGCAATTGTCTGGTCGCCTTGGCCGATACCGAACCTTTAATGGAGCAGTTGTTTCAGCACCGATTTTCTAGTGGGGAATTGGCGGGACATAGCTTTGGCAACTTGTTTTTAGCCGCCATGGAACAAGTCTCGGGCGATTTTGTGACGGCGCTTAGGGAATCGAGCCGCGTGCTTGCGGTGCGCGGCACCGTGCTGCCGGCAACACTGGATCAAGTGGTGTTAAAAGCACGGTTGTCCGACGGACAGGTGGTTCAGGGAGAGAGTTCGATTGGTCACGCTTCGCTGCCGATATCGGAGGTGTGGATGGAACCACCCGATGCGACACCCCTGGTGGAGTCCATCGACGCGATTTTGGCCGCTGACATGATTGTGCTGGGGCCGGGTTCTCTCTATACCTCGATATTGCCCAATCTTTTGGTCTCCCCGATTGCTGACGCGATTCGCCACAGTGCCGCGTTTAAGGTCTATGTAGCAAATATTATGACTCAACCGGGCGAAACCGATCATTTTTCGTTAGCCGACCATGTTAGAGCGCTGGAACACCAGGTTGGCCCGGGGCTCATTGATCTGATTCTGGTCAATGAGGAAGCGATTCCTCAAGAAGGCTTGGCCCGGTATCTCAAAGAAGGCGCCGAACCGGTGACCAAACCGCCAAACGACCACATTGGCGCCGCGATGGTTATGGCGGCACAACTGTTGTCGGTAGATACGGTCATTCGTCACGATCCAGATAAATTGGCGCGGGTGTTGTTGCGAATTTTGATGAACATGCGGCCGAAATGGGCCGAAGGTCGGATAGGAGATGCTCTGTGGCTCGAAACCCGATTGCGTGGAAAAGGTCCCCACTACCGAAATGGAGTTATTCGCGACAGGTCAAGACGGAGCTAGCGGCCTCACTTTTGCCGAGCCAAGGGGCGGGGTGGGCCGAATTGGCGGGATTAATGGGGCAATCCGCCATATTGCCTGGAACACTGGAGATGCGGATCCCCAGTGTCGTGGTGGCGCGCCGGGCCTATCGGCTGATGAAAACCTTGGGCTTGGCACCGAAAATGGCGGCTAATCGTCGTAACCGTATGCAGTATACTTTGACTGCGGTGGTCGGTGTCGGATGGGACCAAGATTATGCGGCGGCGTCATCGATAGCAACGGGGTGGTTCTTGCGACACGGATACATCACGCATCCTGACCATGGTCCTGCCCATTTGGAATTTTGGGTGCCGAGGGATCAGGACCCCGCCATTTTGGTGGCGGCGTTGGATGCCTTACACGTAAAGGCCAAAACGGCTCCCAAACCCGGAGGGACCTCGGTGTATCTTAAAGATCGGGCCCAGATTCGCGTACTGTTGGGGAAAATGGGCGCTCACCGTGCAATGTTGCAATGGGAAAGCGTCGATGTAATGCGCCACATGAAGAATCAAGTGAACCGCCTGGTCAATTCGGAAACGGCAAATTTGCGACGAGCCGTAGAGTCGGGGTTAACTCAGGCTGAATATTTTCGCCAGGTCATTGATGAGGGGCGAGACCGAGCCTGGGATGAGGCAGGACAGATTTTGGCCCGACTCCGAATCGCCCACCCCGATTGGTCTTTGGCAGAGTTAGGGCAGGCGATGGTTCCGCCTCTTAGTAAGTCCGCGATAAACCACCGCATGCGTCGGCTGTTGCGTCTGGCAAAAGACCGAGTGTTGTGAGTTGTCAATATAGAGCGAAAAATGGATTCTTGCGAATCTGGCACAAATGAGACCGAGACTTTGTCGACGTTAAAAACTCTTAGGCGTATAATACTACTTGTGAATTGACGAACTTTCGTCTGGGAAGATGAGGGGTGGCGTTGAAATGACCGGGTATGCGGCGCTGTTGGTGTATTTGGTAGTGGCATTTGTGGTGGCACTGGGGATTTCGTTTACGTCGGAACTTCTGGGGCCCCATGCCCCCGGCGGCTTAAAGAGTACGACTTATGAGTCAGGGATTGTGCCTGAAGCCCCTGTCGGGTATTTTTCTGTACGATTTTACCGAGTAGCCATGTTTTTTATGATCTTTGACGTTGGGGTGATGGCGCTTTATCCGTGGGCCACTAGCCTAAAAACTTTGCACCAGGCAGGATTTGTCAAAGCTATCATATTTCTGGTGGTGGTAGGCTTTGCCTTTGCTTACGTGTGGAACAAAGGGGGATTCCAATGGGATTAGCCAGTTCACCGCAAAAAGAAGCGGAAAAATCTATTCTACTGACATCGGTGGAGAAAATGGAGCGATGGGCGCAAAAGTCATCATTGTGGCCCGCAACCTTTGGCCTCGCTTGTTGCGCAATTGAAATGATGAGTGTGACCAATTCGCGTTACGACTTGGCCCGTTTTGGGTCAGAGGTATTTCGTGCATCTCCCCGGCAAGCCGATTTGATGATTGTGGCGGGTCGTGTCAGTCAGAAAATGGCACCTATTTTGCGCACCATCTGGGAGCAAATGCCGGAACCGAAATGGGTCATCTCCATGGGGGCTTGCGCATCGTCGGGCGGCGTGTTTGACAACTATGCCATCATTCAAGGGGTTGACCATGTGGTGCCAGTTGACGTCTATGTTCCCGGATGCCCTCCCAATCCTGAGGCACTGATGTTCGGCATTTTGAAATTGCGCGAGATGATCGCTCAAGGGGTGCCTCCCAAATATCTGCAGTTGGAGTCGCAATTGCGCCACGAAAAGGAGGTTCGCGTGGGTGAATCAAAATGATCCGGAAATATTAGATCGACTCGAGGCGCGGTTTCCCGGTACCCTGGAGCGCATAACCACTGTGGATCAACCCACAATTTTAGTGCCCAAAGATATGATTTTGGCCCTATTTGAGCACGTCAAAAACACCGAGGGTTACACGATGTGTTTAGATGTGGCGGCGGTCGACAATTTTCCGGCGCAGCCGCGTTTTGAACTCGTGTATCATCTATATCATCCGACCAAATACGCCAGATTGCGCGTCAAAAGCCGGGTTGGTGTAGACGAGGAAATGCCGTCAGCCACTGGGCTATGGCCGGGAACCAACTGGCCTGAACGCGAGGCTTTTGACTTGTTTGGCGTCCGATTTACCGGGCATCCACAGATGACCCGAATTTACCTGCCAGAAGATTGGGAGGGGCATCCGCTACGTAAGGATTATCCCCTGACAGGAAATCGAGTGGACTAGGAGGCGAACAGATGGTAACAGCGGACCCAGAGCGCCTGATGGATGGCGAAACCATGATTATTAACCTAGGCCCTCAGCACCCGAGCACTCACGGCGTACTGCGGGTTCGGTTGGAACTGGACGGGGAACGCGTCGTTCACGCGGAACCCGTTATCGGGTACCTACATACGGGATTTGAAAAGACTGCGGAAAGTCTGACATATCAGCAATGCAACACCGTTACCGATCGATTGGATTACTTGGCGCCGATGACTAACAACTTGGCCTATGTTCTGGCGGTAGAAAAGCTGATGAATTTAGAAGTACCGAAACGGGCGCAATATATCCGCGTTTTATTCGCGGAATTGACCCGCGTAGCTAGTCATCTGGTGTGGTTGGGAACTCACGTGATGGACTTGGGAGCAATGAGTTTATTTTTTTACACCATGCGGGAACGCGAGGTGATATTGGATTTAATTGAGGCGGCCGCAGGGGTGCGCATGAATCCGAGTTATTTTCGCGTGGGCGGTCTCGCGTATGATCTTCCGGATGGGTTTCATGACAAAGTACGCGACCTCATTAAGGATTTTCCTCGGTGGATGAAATCTTACCGCAATTTATTCGAGGGCAATCCGTTAATCAATGAACGGTTGGAAGGAATCGCGGTGCTAACCCTGGAACAGGCGCTGGATTGGTGTGCCACTGGCCCCAACTTGAGAGGGAGCGGTTTGCCACTAGACTTGCGCAAGGACGAGCCGTATTCCGCTTATGACGAGTTTGACTTTAAGGTGTGTACTCGAACTGAGGGAGACGCGTACGCCAGATTTTGGGTTCGCATTGATGAAATCTACGAATCCATGAAAATCATTGAGCAAGCCCTGGAAAAGATCACGCCTCATGGACCGTATACTACTTCCGATCGCAAGGTAGCGTTGCCTCCCCGTGAAGAAATTTATGGCAACATGGAAGCCTTGATTCACCAATTTAAGTTGGTTACCGCGGGATTCCCGGTGCCACGTGGTGAAGTTTATCAGGGTGTAGAGGGCCCTCGAGGAGAAATGGGATTTTATTTAGTGTCTGATGGCGGGCCTAAACCCTATCGTTGGCGAGCACGGACACCATCGTTCTACAATTTGCAAACGTTGCCGATTCTTTGCAAAGATGGTTTGGTGGCAGACGTGATTACCGCTATTGGCAGCATCGATATTATGTTGGGAGATGTCGACAAATGAAACCGGAGTGGCAAGTTTGGGCGAAAGAGGCCAAAGAGGAGTTCCCTCGTGCCAATTCCGCTTTGATGCCGTTGTTGCATCGGATTCAATTGGAAGAAGGCTGGTTGTCTGATGCGACCATTGCCGATGTAGCCCAGTTAATGGGGTTGCCGGTGCAATACGTGGAGTCGGTTGTCTCGTTCTATTCCTTGTTTCATCAACAACCAATGGGAAAAAAGGTCGTCCACGTCTGCGTAGGGTTGTCGTGCGCACTGGCCGGGTCGGATGAATTAATGCACCACTTGGAACAGCGGCTGGGTATTAAAGAGGGGCAGTCTACGGCAGATGGTGCGTATACCTTATTAGAAGCCGAGTGTTTGGCGGCGTGTGATAAGGCGCCTGTGGCTCAGGTCAATCTTCGTTACGTAGGGCCAGTATCCCCCGACGATGCGACACAACTGTTGTCCGAGGAGGTGACCTCGTGAGTATCAGGCACTACCTCTTGCGAAATCGTGACGTGAGAAATATAGATCAGATTGACGTTTATGAGGCCCATGAAGGATATGTGGCGCTACGGCAGACGTTAAAAGAATATCAGCCCGATGAATTGGTAGCGATGGTGAAAAAATCAGGACTTCGGGGACGCGGGGGCGCAGGATTTCCTACCGGTATGAAGTGGGGCTTTTTACCCAACGACGGGCGGACTCGCTATCTGGTGGTGAATTCCGATGAGGCGGAGCCAGGCACATTTAAAGATCGGGAATTGATTGAAGAAAATCCTCATCAGTTGGTTGAGGGCATTATCATTTCCAGTTACGCTACCCGCGCTTCGGAAGCTTACATATATTGCCGCGGAGAATTTCGCCGAGGCGCCGAACAATTGCGGCGCGCGGTGCAAGAGGCCTATGATCATGGATACTTGGGAAAGCACATTTTAGGTACCGAGTTTTCACTCGACCTGAAAGTTTACCGTGGTGCCGGAGCTTATATCTGTGGTGAGGAGTCAGCACTTTTGGAGTCGCTCGAGGGAAAACGCGGGAATCCGCGGTTAAAGCCCCCGTTTCCCGCGGTGGCCGGACTTTATGGCGGCCCCACCGTGGTAAACAATGTGGAAACGATTTGCAACCTGCCGCCATTAGTTACCTATGGCCCTGAGTGGTACACCTCTATGGGCACTGAAAAAAGCCCCGGATTAAAAATTATGTCAGTGAGCGGCCGAGTTCGACGGCCGGGAAACTATGAAATCCCTCTGGCCACCCCCCTTCGCACGTTAATCGAAGAATATGCAGGAGGTCCTATACCGGGTCGTACCATTAAGGCTGTGATTCCTGGGGGCAGTTCCGTCCCTCTGTTGATGCCGAACCAACTCGATACTCCGTTGGACTACGAGTCCGTGATCAAGGCAGGTTCAATGCTAGGGTCCGGGGGGTGCATTGTGCTGGATGATCAAGTATGCATCGTGGGGGCCACGGCTCGGTTGGTCAGGTTCTATCGCGAAGAGTCGTGCGGCAAGTGTACACCCTGTCGTGAGGGAACCTATTGGATGACCGACGTACTGGAGCGAGTAGAGCATGGAATGGGGCAAAACAGTGACTTGGACTTATTGTCAGATGTAGCGGACAATATTGCTGGCAAATGCTTTTGCCCCTTGGGCGATGCGTCGCTTGGGGTGCTGGTAAGCGCCTTAAAGCATTTCCGGCACGAATTTGAGGCACACGTGGCGGGACACGGGTGTCCGATGGGAGCGAGGCTGTATGATACGGTTAACCATTGACGGGCAGGAGGTCACAGTTCCGGAAGGAACCATGATCGTAGACGCCGCGGCAAAACTTGGGGTCGATGTGCCCATTTATTGCTATCATCAAGCGTTGGGCCCACTTGGTGCCTGCCGTATGTGCTTAGTTGAGGTCGAGAAAATGCCAAAGCTGGCCACGGCATGTACTACGGCGGTGACCGAAGGCATGGCGGTGCACACCCAAGGGGCCGCGGTAGATAAAGGACGCAAGGGCGTGCTGGAGTTTTTGTTGATTAATCACCCACTGGACTGTCCCGTATGTGACAAAGGCGGTGAATGCTACCTTCAAGACTATACGTTTGAATATGGTCCTGCAGGGGGCCGTTTTCAAGAACCCAAGATTGAAAAAGTCAAGGATGGGCCCATTAATGACTTTGTATTGATTGACCAAGAGCGCTGTGTGCTCTGCCAGCGCTGCGTGCGGTTTATGCGAGAATATGTCGGTGAAGAGCAGTTGCTCCTGGAGGGACGTGGCGTGGAAACTGTGGTCACTACGGTGAATCAGGTACCAGCCTCCAGCCAATTTAGCGGCAATATCATCGACTTGTGTCCGGTTGGCGCATTGTTGTCAGCACCTTACCATCATAAGGGTCGTCCCTGGAACATTGAACGGGAAGAATCGGTTTGCCCCCATTGCCCAGTGGGCTGCACCAGCAAAATTACCGCTAGGGAAGGCCATGTGATTCGCATGGAAGGACGTCCGATACCGGATCGTGAATGGGGCTGGCTTTGTGACCGCGGGCGTTTCGGCTATGACTTTGGGTATCACCCGGACCGTCTTTTGAGTTCTTTGGTTCATGGCCAGGAGACGACGGCAGCTCAGGCGACCCGGCAAGTGGCCGAGTGGCTCAAAACGACGATCGCGCAACACGGCGGGAAATCGGTAGGGATGATTGTCGGGGGAACCCACACTACGGAGGAAGCCTATCAATTGCACCGGTTTGCTGACGAGGTGATTGAAACGGACGCTTTGGCCATCAGTCGGTCAGAAACCGGATATTTGCCCCGCGGAATCAATGGAACCTTTGACGACATCAAAACCGCCGACACCGTAGTACTGTTGGGCTCAGATCCTTACGACACGGTTCCGGTAGTACATCTTAAATTGCGTGACCGTCTATTGCATTATCCAGCGCTGCGCGTCATTGGGGTAGGGCCGATGGTGTTGACACGCGACACCCTGCCTGGCCAAGATGTCGTGGTTAGACCAGAACAAGGAACCGCGGTGATGGCGTTAGCTTTAGCTGCAAAGCGGCCTGATGATGAGCGGGTTAGGACCTTGGTTCAACAGTTGGCGGGATTTGAACCGGCCGGGATCTCGCCAGAAACCTTGGCGCAATTGGGGACTCACCTTTTAGAGGCGGACCATCTAGTATTGCTATGGGATGGCAAAGAAGCCGACATGGCCCAAGTCTTGGCTCTATTGGCCATGTTGCGGGAAAAGCCAACGCGGGTATTGCCAACGTTTGGTCCTGCCAATTGGCGGGGATTTGAACGAGCTGGATTTCCTGCGCAATTTGATGAGCTAACCCGCCTTTTGCAAAGGGCACGGGACGGTGAGATCAAGATGTTAATGGTGTTTGGGGCTGATCTGCTTCGTGAGTACCCCAAACGGCAGTTAGTGGAGGAGGCATTTAACCAGGTGGAATACCTGGTGGTGGAAAGCGTGTTGCCGCCCGAGGGACTTAGCCATGTAGATGCCTTATTGCCCGGCGCGGGGTGGGCTGAAGTGTATGGAACCTATATCAACATGGAAGGCCGGATTCAAGTGGCCATGGCTGGGGTGCAACCGCCGGGTCAGGCGCGCCCAGTCAAAACCTATCTGACGACTTGGGCCCATCACCTGATGAAGACGCTGAATGTTGAAGACGACTGGGATCCATTTGATGATGACAGTGGAGACTTGCTGCCACCGCAGCCGATTGACCAAGAGGTGCATCCCGTGTTACGACCTGAGGAATCCGGTGCCGATTTGGTGCTAATCACAGGATCTCTGATATGGGAATCGGGGCAGCCGTCAGAAATATTGGCACCGCGGATCCCAGAATTCACCGGTAAAATCAATGACCAGGATGCTCAGCGACTTGGGCTGCCGATGCGTGCGTGTCATATCTTGGTGAGTCAGGATGGTGAGAGCATCGTGGCTGGGGTTGCTCCAGACTCAAGAGTGCCACGGGGAATTTTATGGCTGCCGCAGGGAGTTTTTGGTGCCAATCGTTTACACAATGGGCCGGTAACCGCTCAGGTGGTTCATGAGGAGGTTACGGCATGATTCAAATTGTGCTTTTAATTGTCAAAGTCATCTTGTTGCTGCTGATTTTAATGGGAGGATTTGCCTACACCATGCTGGCGGAACGGCGCTTCTTGGGATTTTTCCAATTGCGGTTGGGACCAAACCGGGTGGGACCAGGGGGCCTTTTTCAGCCGTTGGCCGATGCGGTCAAGATGATGTTGAAAGAAGACTTGATGCCATTGCAAGCGGATTCCGTGGTGTATCGTCTGGCGCCAGTATTTTCTTTGTTGGCGGCTTTGTCGGTGGACGCGGTAATTCCGTTTGGGGCGCCCATTCATATTTTTGGGCAAACAGTCAGCCTGGATATTGCGAATCCCGGTATCGGACTGCTGATAGCGTTTGCGTTCAGCTCGCTCGGAATTTACGGAATTGTGCTTGGCGGTTGGGCTTCGCAAAACAAATATTCGTTGCTTGGGGGCATTCGTGCTTCGGCACAAATGATCTCTTATGAATTGGCGATGGGGCTATCGGTGTTGGGCGTGCTAATGATGGCCGGCACCGCAAACCTCGAAAATATTGTGCTGGCTCAGAGAGCGCAGGGGTGGTTTTTCTTGCCCCAGATCATTCCGTTCTTGATTTACTTTACCACGGCTGTAGCGGAAACGAACCGCACTCCATTTGACTTGCCGGAAGCGGAGTCAGAGCTGGTTGCAGGATACCACACCGAATATTCCGGGATCCGGTTTGCGATGTTTGTCATGGCCGAGTACATCAATATGATGACGGTGAGCGGCTTGGCGGTTACCTTATTTTTTGGTGGTTGGCTGGGGCCCAGCTTTTTGCCGCCAATCATTTGGTTCTTCATTAAAATGGCCATTGTCATATTTGTTTTCATTTGGATTCGCGCTACTTTTCCCCGATTTCGCTACGACAAACTAATGTCGTTTGGGTGGAAAGTGCTGCTGCCAATCTCGTTTATTTACTTCTTGGGAACGGCAGCATTTGTCAGCGGAATACTGTAGTTTGCACGTGAAGGGAGGATGCTGGTCATGCTAGATGGCGTAAAGGCTATGACTAAAGGTCTTGGGGTGACTTTTAAGGCGCTGTTTGAACCACGGGATACCATTGCTTATCCGGAAAAGCGCCGTGAATATTCGCCACGTTTTAGGGGGAAGCACATGTTGGCTAAAGACCCCGATGGCCATGAATTATGCGTGGGCTGCGGTCTGTGTGAGGCCGTGTGTCCGGCCCACGCCATCCGCGTGGTGGCGGCCTCAGCACCGGAGGGACAGCCCATTTCGTGGACCAACCGTTATTCGGTGGATTATGAGGTGGACTTGATTCGTTGCATTTTTTGCGGGATGTGCGAAGAAGCGTGTCCCACCAATGCGGTGCGGCTTACCCCGTTTAACGAATTAGCAGCATCGGACCGACTTGATATGATTGCGGACAAAGAAGAACTGTTGCACCCACCGGTAAGGAAATGAGGGACTGGGCGAGATGATTCCGTTTATTATCTTGGCGGTGATAGCCATCGCCGGGGCGTTGGGCGTGATATTAGGGCGACAGCCAGTGCACAGTGCACTGGCGCTAGTAGGAAATATTTTGGCTTTGGCTGTGCTGTATCTGCTATTATCGGCAGAGTTTCTCGCGGTGGCCCAGGTTATTGTCTATGCCGGAGCCATTATGGTGCTGTTCTTGTTTGTGGTTACGTTGCTAACCGCGGGCAAAGAAGAGGGCGAACCGCCGGAGGAATTGGGAGGCCAACGTTGGTGGGCAGGTATTTTTGCCATCGGGATTGGGGTTGTTTTAGCAGTATTGGCAATCACACATCCAGGTTCTGCGGTCAATACCGGCATTCCTTCCAATTTTGGCACCATCCATGAAGTGGGGCATGTGTTATGGGGCCCGGACTTTCTCTATCTGATGGCAGTGGCCATTATGTTGCTGACCGCCGCGGTTGGGGTGCTGGTGTTAAATCGGCCAATGAAACGGTCGCGGGTTAGGCGACCAGGGAGGCGAGAGGCATGATACCGATAAATTGGGTGGTCGGACTGGCGGCGATTATCTTTGCCATTGGCGCTATAGGGGTCATGGCGCGGCGCAACCCGCTGATTATGTTTATGTCCGCTGAGATGATGTGGAATTCAGCAGCGCTGGCGTTCATTGCCTTTGCACGGCAGTGGCATTCCATGTCTGGGCAAATTATGGCTTTTTTGATTGTTGGAACAGCAGCGGCCGAGGTAGGGATCGGCCTGGCCATTATCGTGACCGTATACCATCGTCGACATCGTCTCGATGTTGACGAGATATCGGGGATGAAGGGTTAAGGCGGGTATCAGATGATAAGAAGGAGCGTTTAAGGCATGCAACTTCTGGTTGAGATTTTACTGTTGCCGATTATCGGCGCAGTTACCATTACCACGTTTAAGGGACTCATGCCCAAAAAGCTTCCCGGCATTTGGGCCAGTGTATTGGTCGGCATCAGTTTTTTGCTCAGCATCATGGCCGACGTGCATCTGGGCCAGTTGGCGGTCAGCCACCGCATGGTGACTGGCACCCTGTGGACGTGGATCAGCGGATTCGGCCCTTCCATTGGTTTTAGATTGTACTTGGATCCTTTGGCTGGCATTTGGCTCTTGGTAATCACCGGAGTCGGGATGTTGATCCATATCTACTCCATTGGGTACATGCACGACGATCCGGGGGAGGCCCGCTATTTTTCCTATTTAAACTTCTTTATTTTCGCCATGTTGCTGTTGGTATTGGCGGGAAACCTGATTGTGCTCTTGATTGGTTGGGCGCTCGTGGGCTTAGCTTCGTACTTCTTGATTGGCTTTTGGTATCAGCGCCCCTCTGCGGTGCGTGCGGCCAAAAAGGCCTTTGTAATGAATACTGTGGGAGATGTTGGCATCCTGTTGGGGCTGGCCCTCTTATATGTTCACTATCACTCGGTTGGCTACGGACATCTATTTACCATCTTCTCACACGCCGCGCCAGGCAGTGCGTTTTTTGAGTGGACCGCTTTTTTGCTTTATGTCGGTGCCATGGCCAAGTCTGCCCAATTTCCATTACATATGTGGCTGGCCGATGCGATGGAAGGTCCCACGCCAGTTTCTGCTTTGATCCACGCCGCAACCATGGTGACGGCTGGGGTGTACTTGATGGCCAGGTTATACCCCTTATTGCGACTGGCACCTGATGTGCATTATCTCGTGGGGGCAATCGGTGCCTTTACCGCAATTTTTGCCGCCAGTATTGCGATATTCCAACAAGATATTAAGAAAGTACTGGCGTACTCTACCCTGAGTCAATTGGGATACATGTTCCTAGCCATTGGGGTGGGCGGATTTATGGCTGGGGTGTTTCATTTCATGACCCATGCGTTTTTCAAGGCGTTACTCTTTTTGGCGGCTGGCAGCGTAATTCACGCCTTGCAAGGCGAGCAGGATTTGAGTCACATGGGTGGCCTAGTCAAGAAAATGCCATGGACGACATTTGCATTCTTGGCGGGTACACTAGCCATTTCCGGCATCCCTCCGTTTTCAGGGTATTTCAGCAAAGAAGCGATTCTCGGGCAAGCGTATAACTCAGGACATTGGTTACTGTGGGCGGTCGGGGTGTTAACCGCGGGATTGACTGCGTTCTATATGTTCCGCCTCTTCTTCCTGACATTTTTTGGGGCGCCGCGCGATGCCCATCTACATGAGCATGCTCATGAGGCACCATGGGTAATGACGGTTCCCGTGGTGATCTTAGGGGTGCTGGCTACTATCGGGGGATTTTTCAAGGGCTGGCTGGGAAACTGGTTGGCGCCGACTTTTAGCGCATATCCCGGCGCCAGTCATGCAGCTTTCGAATCCGGGCCGTTGTTTGGCACCGTGATTACGGTCGGTTTAGCGATCATCGCCATCATCCTGGCTTATTGGCTGTTTCTTCGAAAACATTTGGCGCCGCGGGCCGGTATTGCGCGTGGCTTTGGGCGTCATGCCTATCAAGCGTGGGATATGGATGCGGCATGGACTTGGATTGCGGTGAATCCGTTTAAGACCATTGGCGATTGGGTACGTCCGGTAGAACAAGGTATGTTGTCGTTTATTAATGGAGTGGCGTCGGCCGTTTGGCTTTGGGCAACAGATTTGCGTCCGCTTCAGACCGGTTATGTGAGACGGTACGCGTTGTCAATTATGGTGGGTTTGGGAGCATTATTGGCCTACTACCTAATCCGGGTGTGAGCCGTTCACATAACGTAGAGGAGGCTTTGGCATGTTAGTGGTATGGCTTTTGGCGGTGGCATTAGCGGGTTCGTTGATCACTCTCTTCATGCCGCAGCAAAGCGCCAAGGTAGCGGCCGGCATTATTGGGGCTATTATAATTGGGGTCTATGTGGCGCTGCTGATGCATCCTGGGCAAGGGGTCAATGTGCGATGGATTCCTGCGTGGGGTATTCGGTTTCATTTAGGCTCCGATGGACTGTCCCTCTTCCTGTTGGGCTTGACCGTGGTGATGACGGAGATTGCTATCTTGGCGTCCAAGGCCGAGTGGGGCCGGACGTACTATTTTTGGATCCTGTTTTTGGAATTCGGATCATTGGGGCTCTTTTCTGCCCTAGACCTGTTTTTGTTCTATATTTTCTGGGAAGTTGTGTTGATCCCGATTTTCTTCTTATTGACCAGTTGGTCGGGGCCCAAAGGCCGCCGCGCTGCGATGAAATGGCTGATTATGAATTTATTTGGCAGTTTGTTTATGCTGATCGGCATTGTGGCGGTGGCAGTCATTCATACCCAACCAGCTGGGCCGCTCACTTTCGAAATTTCTCAACTGGTAAATATCCACATGGATGCTCGCGTGACACCATGGGTTTTTGCGGCCTTCTTCTTGGCATTTGCGATTAAAGCACCCCTTTGGCCCTTTCACGGATGGATGCCCGATGCGTATGGAGAGGCTCCGGCACCAGTGACCGGACTTTTGGCAGGGGTGATGTCCAAAGCCGGGATTTACGGATTTTTACGGATTATGCTGCCGCTGTTTTTCCCGGAGTTTGTCCAGTACCAGACCGGGTTGTTGATTTTGGCGGTGATTGGCTTGGTCTATGGGGCATTTATGGCGCTCCGCCAGACAGATATGAAAATGGTCACTGCCTACGCGTCGTTGTCGCATCTGGGAATGATTGCGCTGGGAATATTCTCGCTGACCCGGGTTGGTATTTTGGGTGCAACATTTCAAATGGTGGCGCATGGTTTGATGGTGGGTGGACTGTTCATAATATTGGGTTTGCTGGAACAGCGCACCGGCAGCCGAGACATCGCCGCTATGCATGGATTGAATGCGTCTGCTCCGCGAATGGCGGCCTACTTCCTGTTTTTTGCTCTCGCCACCCTTGGATTGCCCGGGCTGCCCGGCTTTGTTGGCGAGTATCTGATTATCCAAGGATTGGTGGCGCATGAAGTGGTGTTTGCGGTTATTGCAGTGATTGTGTTAGTGATGGCGGCTTGGTACATGTTGCGCGTCTTCCAAGGCATCATGCAAGGCCCTGACAAGGGGCAAAAGATCTTAGATTTAAAAGCTGGGCAGGTTTGGTGGATTGTGCCCTTGGCGGGACTAGTCCTGTTGCTGGGGGTTTGGCCTAATGGGATTACCGCCCATGCGGTGCCGTCCCTATATCATGCGGTACATCTTTTGGCAGCGAAAGGAGGGGGCGTATGAGTTCGTTTCACTTAATGCTCCCTGAATATTTGGTCGTCGGGTTTGTTCTCCTGGCTCTACTCGGGAACATGTTGGTAGGCAATCGTTTTCGATTGGCCTCTTGGTTGGGACTCATTGGCTTGTTGTCAAGTTTTGTGGCCTCCGCGTCGATATGGTCCCATTCGTTGCAGCCGCAAGTGATGATTTCTGGTGGTGTTGTAGTCGACAATTACAGTTTGCTGGTCAACCTGTTTGTTCTGTTGGCGGGCATTGGGGCCATTCTTCTGGGATGGGGTGAGCGGCGATGGGGTCAAGAGTTCCCGGTGCTGACCATGATTTCGGTATTGGGCATGATGATATTGGGGCTCGCTGGAAATACCATTGTTTTGTTTTTAGGCATCGAGGTGCTGTCCTTGCCGCTTTATATTTTGTCGGCCTCGGAACACACCACTGCCGGTGGTGAAGCCGGATTAAAATATCTGTTGCTTGGTGCTTTTTCCTCCGGAATTTTGTTATTTGGACTGGCGTTGCTGTATGGGGCTCTTGGGTCTTTGTCTTTCATCCGTTTTGCTTCGCTCGCCAACACCACATCGCCTTTGTTGTGGGCGGGATTCACGCTTACACTGGCGGGTATTTTCTTTAAACTGGGGATTGTGCCCTTTCATATGTGGGTACCTGACGTGTATGAGGGTTCTCCTTCTGCGGTGACACAATTGATGGCGTTTGGTACCAAGGTAGGGGCGGCGGCTATCTTGCTCCGCTTTTTAGATTGGGGATTTTATCTCTCGCCCCAGTGGTGGGGCCCGGCTCTGGGATATTTGGCGGTGCTGACGATGATTGTGGGGAACCTTTTGGCTTTGCCGCAAACTGATTTAAAACGGTTACTGGGGTATTCAGGTATTGGGCATGCCGGATTTCTTTTGGTGGGGGTGGCGACCCACAACTTGGATGGCGCGAGGGCCATGCTGTTTTATTTGTTGCCCTATGGGTTTGCCGTATTAGGGGCGTTCGCGGTGTTGATTTTAGTGGCGGGAAACCAAGATACCGTAACGATATCGGATTTGAAAGGCTTAGCTGGTCGCCGACCCTTAATGGCCGCATTTTTTATCATTGTTATGCTTTCTTTTGCCGGCATTCCATTAACCGGCGGATTTGTCGGCAAGTTTTACTTGTTGCAGGCAGCACTTTTTGCTAACCAGCCGGGTCTGGCCATTGGGTTGGTGGTCGGAACCTTGCTGGGGCTTGGCGCCTACTTGCGGCCGGTGCAGGCACTGTTTAGTGTCGCTGATGAATCCCGCGCGACCCCTGTCTGGACGGTGAGTGGGGCAGTGGTACTGATTGTGGCGGTGATTGGAACTATTGGGCTTGGTGTGTATCCAACGCCGGTGGTGCATTTGGTTAATCAATCTGCTAACTTTTTCTGGCTTCATTAGATGAAAAGACGATTAAGGTATTCTTACGGTGTGTTACTATTGAGCAGGATTCGGTGATTCTCCCGGGAGTCGGGTTGATGATGCGAGAATAGGGATATTCGGCTCCCGTGTGGATGCACCAACCGTCGGGCACCCGGACTACCGGGTTTTGGACAGCAAGTGGGTTGTGACGCCGTGGTTGAAGTGTTCGTGACTTTGGCTGTACTGAAAAAATCTTTTATCAGAGGAGATTATTTTGGGCCTGTTTTCGTTGGTCGAACCCGGACTAAAGCGGGTGGACGCGCTGTTGACTCAAACTTTGCGACAGGGAAACGCTTTGGTGGCGGAAGTTTCCGACTATTTGCTCCTGGCCGGGGGGAAACGTCTTCGACCGGCGCTGGTCCTGTTGGCAGGACAATTCGGCCACGACCTCGGGGAAGATCCGGAGGAACGTTTGGTCACCGTAGCCACAGCCGTGGAAATGATTCATATGGCTACTTTGGTACATGACGACATTATCGACGAGGCATCGATACGTCGTGGCATTCCTGCGGTACGGACCCGGTTTACCAATCCGGTAGCGGTGTTGGCGGGAGACTATTTGTTTGCCAACGCGTTTGAATTGTTCTCCCGATCTCGCGACACGGACATTGTGGCGTTAGCGGCACGGGTGGTCAATGTGATGTGTGTCGGCGAAATCGCGCAAAACTTGAGTCAAGGCAAAGTCGCTTCGGAAACCGATTATTGGCGCCGGATAGAGGCCAAGACCGGGTTTTTCTTGGAGTCTAGCTGTCGGTTGGGCGCAATGGCGAGCGATGCGGATCCTGAGGTGTGTGAAGCGTTGACCCAGTACGGCCATTTTATTGGTCTGGCATATCAGGTAGTGGACGATTTGCTGGATTGGTTAGCCAATCCGGAGAAATTGGGCAAGGCCGTTGGGGGTGATTTGGCGGTGGGTATTTACACGTTGCCCATCATTTATGCGCGAGAACAACAGGAGTACCAGGCAGAATTAGACCAGTATTTGTTGTCGGACCGGGTCTTGGAATATATGGCCGAGATTAAACGGCTGCTGGATACCAGCGGTGCTCTCGTATATGCTCGGCGGCAAGCTGAAGATTATGTGGACCAAGCCTTGCATCAAGCTGCTTTGTTACCCAATCATCCCGCTCGAACCGTCCTGCAGGAACTGGCCGAGTTCATTTTGGCGCGAGATTACTGATGCGCATGGACAAGAAGGGCGGTGGGACCTCAATGCAGCAGCGTATTCCCGACGCGACAATTAGGCGCCTGCCCGCGTACCTCAGATGGCTGTCCACCTGTAATTTGGAGCGGGTCACATCCGGGATTTTAGGGCAGGCCACCGGATTTTCTTCGGAACAAATTCGCAAGGATTTAGCGTACTTTGGTGCATTCGGGACCCGGGGCGTGGGCTACGACGTCAAGGCATTGCGCCAAGAAATTTTGCGCATTTTGCAATTGGACCGGGGTGTGCGTGCCGTCGTCGTGGGGGCCGGCCATTTGGGCACTGCTCTGGTGCGCTATGTTGGTCAGTCGCGGCAACGTGATTTAGAAATTGTCGCGGTCGTCGACAATGACTCCGACATTATCGGCACCACCATTGGGCACGTGTCGGTGGAACCCATCGAAAAACTAGAGCAACTAGTGGAAGAGTATGATATCGGGATGGCAGTTTTAACACTACCGGCGTCTGCAGCGGTGGAAATTGCGGAGCGGCTGGCGAATGCGGGAGTTCATGCCTTTTTGAATTTTGCTCCGGTTCCGGTATGCACCAAACGCTTTGATGTTTTTGTTCAGCAAATTGATTTGACGTTGGAAATGCAGGCGTTGTCATACTTTGTCCAGGCCCGTCAGCCTCACCCCATTCCATGAATCACCGCGGATTTTTTGTAGCCATGATGCTGGTAGTGTTTTCATGGGGATTTAATTATGTGGTGACGAAAATTGGGGTTTCGCGGTTGGCGCCGGTAAATTTTGTGTTTTGGCGGTTTTTCGGCACCACGGTAGCGACCATCCCTTGGTGGGCTAGGGCTTTCCCGAGGAAACGCGTCGATTGGTTGAAACTAGGCGTATTGGGTGTCCTCGGGGTTTCTTTCTATCAATGGTTTTTTACCTCTGCACTGCATGATACATTAGCTGCCAACGTGGCTTTTTTGTTTGATTTGTCACCTATTTTGACCCTATTGACACAACGGCTACTCAAATTGCGCCCGGCTACTGGTCGGATGTTTTTAGGGGCAGTGGTCTCGTTATCGGGGGTTGCATTTCTGGTGGGCGCATCTCCTCAAGGGTCGGTGCGGGGAGATGTCTATGCTCTGATTGCAGCATTGCTGTGGTCAATGTTTACGGTATTGACAGACCTCTTTCAGGTCTCTCAGCGCGGCATTGCCCTCACCGGCTGGATGAGTCTCTTCGGCACCTTGGGTCTGTTGCCTTTTGTGACTTGGCAACCGGTGTGGCGCATGGGCCCGGTAACTTGGATGCCCTTGTTGTACACGATTGTCTTTGTGACGATGATGGGGTTGTCTTTGTGGCAAAATGCGGTGATGGCCGCCGGCGCTGGGAAAACCAGTTTGTACTTGTTTTTGATTCCACTGGTGGCCGCGTTGACTGGCTGGGTGGTGTTAGGTGAACGGCTTAATTTGTTTGAGGGACTAGGAGCGATTTTGATTCTGGGTGGAGTGGGATTGGCCGAGGGGATTATCGGTGGTAAAAAGCCTTCGGGGTTGGCATCCGATTCGGCATCCTGCCAGAGTTAGCGATTTCGTCGCACCAGACCCAAGAGGAATGAGAGAATAGCCAAAGTGAAAGCCATTTTTGCGTATCCGGGAAATTTGTTTATGACAAGCAAGGTTCCAGCCAATACAAATCCAATAACGTAAATCGATTGAGTCAAACTGTGTATGGAGCGAACCAATCGGCGAATGAGCTGACCGCCTTGATCCCAATGGATTTTGGCCTCCAAATCGCCGGCCTCGGCTTGGCGCAACACCCGGTTGCTTAATTCTGGAAGATTAATCACGGTCTGTCCCCACCGTTGTACTCGTTTTTGCGCGTATCCCAGAGTACCGCCATGGTCTTCAGTGACAAATCGCTTGGCATAGGGGGCAAACAGTTCCACCAAGTTGATTTGCGGGTCCAATTCCGTGGCCAGGCCGACCAATATCGCAATGGCACGTCCTAAAAAGGCAAATTTCCCCGGGACTTGGATGGCCTGATTGCGCAGCAAATTCTCGAAATCTCGCAGCAGCGAAGGGATATCCAGACCGCGCAACTGATCCAGAGTTTCCGCGTAATATCGATCTAGAAGATATGTAACTTGGCGTTTGAGCTGAGCGCGATTGGCATCTGGTAGAATCATTCCCAATCCGTCAAGACTTTCCACCAAGGCACCAGCGTTATGTTCGGAGATGGCCACAAACAGATGGCGGATATGTCGTTTAGTGATAGGATCAATGGACCCGACCATACCGTAATCAAGCAGCACAATGAAGCCTTGGGGGTCTACCAGCATATTGCCGGGATGCGGATCGGCATGATACAGGCCAACATCCATAACCATATAGAGGTAGAGGCGAATGGCACGTTCGGCAACCAGACTTGGGTTAATGCCGTGGGACGTCAGGATGTCTTTTTGATTAACTTTGATGCCATCCCAAAATTCCATGGTCAGCACATGCTGGGTGCTTAACGCTTTATAGGTGAGGGGAACATGCACATAAGAAATCTCTTGCAACTCCGCGCGAATGGCCTCGGTGTTGGCCAATTCATGAGTGTAGTCGAGTTCTTCATAGATGCTGCGGCGAAACTCTCTCAATACCGTGCCCAAATCGAAGGTGCGGCCAAATTGGGTAACCCGTGTGGTAATGGCCACAATGATGCTCAGCGCTCGCAAGTCGGCTTCGACAATCGATTCGATTTGCGGCCGTTGAATTTTGACCGCGACTCGTTCGCCGCTGTGCAAATAGGCTTCATATACTTGCCCCAATGAGGCCGAAGCCAATGGCTTGGAAGAAAAGGTGAGAAAATGTTGCGAGATGGGCCCGAGTTCTTGCTCCAGTTCTGGTCGCACTCTGTCCCAAGGCGCTGGCAACACGCTGTCTTGAAGCGTTTGAATCTCATCGATAAAGGCCTTAGGTAAAAAATCTACCCGGCTAGATAGAAATTGGCCGACTTTGATGACAAGACCGCCTAATTTATCGGCCGTCCTTCGAAAGCGTACCGCTTGAGAACGGTATAACACATTCCATTTTGCTTCCGTGTCTGGGGTCGGCGGTTGATTCTTAAGCCATGCAGCGGTCCATCCAATCTGAACCAGCATGGTGACGAAGAGCCATACTAAGATGTTAACCCGCCGGACTACCTGAAACCATCCTAAAGCTTCATGTTGTGGGGGAGTGCGGGTGGACGAGAGATATTCTTGAACCTGTTCCATGGCAGACCTCCTTAACCTAGTCTATCATACAAGGTCGACAATACCTGGCGCTGAAATATAGTCAAAGACCGATAATGTGGTAACCTAAGGGATGGAGAAGTTCGGTGATCCCTGGCTTAGAAAACAAGGTGGTGATGGCGTGCTGCAGTTTTTGCAAACCATGTCTTGGACGTCCTGGTTGTTATCAGTTGTGGATATCACCATCGTGACTTACGGACTTTATCGGTTATTTCTACTCATACGGGGGACCCGTGCGGTACAACTGATTAAAGGAATTGTTGTGCTGCTGGTAGCGGTTCCGGTCTCGCAATGGCTTAGGCTCTACACCACTCACTTTTTATTGCTTAAAATTGAAGACATGTTGGTGGTTGCGCTCCCTATTGTATTTCAGCCGGAACTGAGAAGGGCTTTGGAGCAGATTGGTAAGGGCGGATTCCTTGCCGAAGGGCTGTTAACCACCCATGATGAAATTAATCTGGCGCGTACGGTAGATGAAATATCGCGAGCGAGCGACCACTTGTCCCGAAGTCGCACGGGTGCTTTGTTCGTCATTGAAAGATTGACTGGTCTCAACGAATATGCGGCCACCGGGACTCCCATCGGCGCTATTGTGTCGAGCCCGCTTTTGGAAAACCTATTTGTGCCCAATACACCGTTACATGATGGTGCCTGCATCATCCGTGGAGACCATGTGGTGGCTGCGGCGGCATTTTTGCCTTTAACTGACAGTGCTCAACCTGGTAGTGAATTGGGCAGTCGCCATCGAGCCGCCATTGGTATTTCGGAACAATCCGATGCCATTGCCATTGCGGTGTCGGAGGAGACAGGATGGATTTCCGTTGCGATTGAAGGGCGGCTCTATCGACGGCTTGAAGATCGGGCGCTACGAGAGATGCTGACGCGACTCTTGCGGCCGAAAACCCATTCGAGCTTGAAATTGTGGCATCGAGGTGTGGACTCCTAATGGATCGATTCTTGGAAAATGATTCGGTGCTGAAAATTATCTCGGTGGTCATTGCTATCTTACTCTGGTTCATTGTCAGCTCGGGCAATCCGACTCAGACCACCAATCGATCATTTGGACCGATTCCCTTGTCTCAATCATCGCTGACCCGCGCCAATTTATCGGTGGGCTCCTTGGACCCGAATACCGTGACCGTGACGTTGAAAGGTTCTCCGCAAAGTGTACAAAATGCATCCGTTCGACAGATTGCTGCTTTTGTGGAACTGGCAAATATTACGCGATCGGGCACCTATTCAGTGCCGGTTCGGGTGTCTGTTCCCGACGGTACCAGCCTAGTCGAGGTAGTGCCCAATCACGTCGTGGTGACCGTCGATAAATTGGGGACCAAACACTTTTCGGTGGCGTTGCATACGCTGGGGACGCCATCGCCGGGATACGAAATTAAGTCATCGGCAGTTTCGGTTAAAGAAGCCAGCGTTAACGGACCAACCAACCAGTTGGCACAAATTCGATCTGTGGTGGCCGACGTGTCAGTGGGCGGTCGTGCTGCTGACTTTCAAGAGCAGGTGATTTTATTGCCGCTCAACAGAAAAGAACAGGTGGTGCCCGATGTTCAGGTGAACCCCAACTTAGTGACGGCAACAGTTGCGATTCAGCCGATCCCACCTCAAAAGACGGTGCCTATTGTTGTCAAATATACCGGGAGGCCTGCGACAGGGTACCAGGTGGGGCAAATTTCGGTAACCCCGGCTACGGTCGATATCACGGGGACCACGACGGCTTTAAGTGGCGTCAGTCAGGTGAATACCCAAGCGGTTTCCGTTGCGGGACTAACGAGTACTGTGACCGAAACGGTGCCGTTGGCGTTTCCTAAAGGAATATCCGGAATGACAATAAATTCTGTCACGGTGACGCTCACCATTTCACCGACTGGTTAATACCATACCGTACATAGCGTATACACTATAGGCACTGTTGGAGGCATTGAGGATGGCGTTATTTGGAACCGACGGAGTGCGGGGAATTGCCAATCACGAACTTATGCCCGAACTCGCTATGCGCATTGGGCAGGCGGCGGGAGCGATGTTGGGTCATGGCACTCAAGTCTTGGTGGCGCGCGACACCCGGGTATCTGGACCTATGTTGGAAGCTGCGTTAACGGCGGGATTAACGTCTCAAGGAGTACATGTGCTGATGGCCGGGGTGATTCCCACGCCGGCCTTGGCCCATTTGATCGATGGCATGAATGCCAGCGCCGGAATCATGATTTCGGCTTCGCACAATCCACCGGAGTATAACGGGATCAAACTGCTGGATCGGGGCGGTCGTAAGTGGCCAACCATTCGCGAGAATGAGGTAGAGACCGGAGTGTTGTCTCCCACTGCCTTGCCGGTACCGAGCCCGGATCGGATTGGGAATGTCTTGCACATTGAAGAAGATGCCCGTGCCCGATATTTAAAATATTTGCAATCACTGTTTGCAGGTCGCATCCGTCCCTTGAAAGTCGTTGCCGATGTAGCTCATGGGGCGGCAATTACCACAGCGCCGCCTATTCTTCATCAGTTGGGGCTGCAAGTCACGGTATTAAATGGAGAGGCTGATGGCCTTCGCATCAATCAAAACTGTGGAGCCACTCACCCTGACATTATTCGTCAAGCGGTATTACAGTATCGCGCCGATATCGGGCTTTCCTTTGACGGCGACGCGGATAGGTTAATTGCGGTTGATGAATTGGGGCATGTTGTGGATGGGGACGAAATTCTGTACGCGTTGGCGGTAGGAATGAAACATCGTGGCGAATTGTTGCAAAACACGGTCATAGCTACGGTAATGTCCAATCTGGGGTTGCAAAAGGCCTTGGAGCGGCAGGAAATAAGGCTGGAACGTACTCCGGTGGGTGATCGGTGGGTAGCCGAGAAGATGAGGGAAGGGCACTTCAGCTTAGGGGGTGAACAATCCGGGCATGTAATTTTATCTCAATGGGCAGAAACTGGTGATGGTGTCTTGACAGCACTTGCATTGCTGTGGGAAATGTCTCGGCAAGGCTGCCCGCTATCTGAGTTGGTGCAACCGGTAGAGCGGTACCCGCAACTGTTGCATAATGTACAATTGCCCCATGCAGTTGCGGATTGGCAACAGGAGATCCCCAATCTGATGGAATTGGTTGCATTAGCCCAACACGAACTGGGCGATGAAGGGAGAATTGTGATACGTCCGTCGGGAACCGAGCCATTACTGCGCATTATGCTGGAAGGGAGGGATGCGGGCCAAATCCGTTGTTGGGCGGACCGTATGGCCGCGGTCGTAAACAACGCTTTACAGTCGGCAAAAGCTTAGCTTTACCAGCCCAGGAGCGCCGGAACCCTCAGTGGTGGGGTTGACGAGGTGGGGGATCTCGAAGTATTCGGCGGGTGACCTCCGGCTTCCCAGCGGCCGAAAAATCACGGACAAAGGTCGGTCGTAAGAACGACACAAAACCGTGCGGCTGGGGCCGACTCCATTTGAATTATGGAGGCGAACCTTATGTGTGGAATAGTGGGGTTCGTCGGCACTCAGGCCGACGCGTTACCCTTTATTTTTGACGGATTAAAACGATTGGAATATCGGGGATATGATTCTGCGGGCATTGCTTTAGCGTTGCCACAAGGCATTGCGATCCAGAAAAGCAAGGGAAAAATTTCGGTGCTGGAAACGGTGTTAGGCATGCTGCCCCCGGGACCTTGTGGAATTGGGCATACCCGTTGGGCTACCCATGGGCGACCGACTGACCAAAATGCCCACCCCCACACCGACTGTCGGGGAGAAATTGCCACCGTTCACAATGGGATCATTGAAAATTTCGAAGAGTTGCGGACGGAACTTGTTGCATTAGGCCATCATTTTGTCTCTGATACCGATACCGAAGTGATACCGCACCTACTGGAACAATATGGTGGGAACCAGGATTTAGAAGCTGCCGTACGGAAAGCTGAAACACGGCTCAAAGGCGCCTATGCCTTTTTAGCGGTATCGTCCCTCGAACCGGACAAGATTGTGGCGGTGCGGCGGACTAGTCCACTCTTGATCGGTTTGGGACAAGGAGAGAATTATCTAGCCAGTGATTTCAGTGCTTTTTTGTCGTCTACCCGGCGGGCGGTCGCATTGGAAAATGGTGATATGGCGGTGGTAACGCCAACCCACTACCAGATCTGGGATCAATCCGGGAGCTCTGTGGACCGATCGATCATTGAGATAGATTGGGACATCAAGCAAACCGAACGGGGCGGTTATGCCCATTTCATGCTGAAAGAAATCATGGAACAACCTGAGGCGTGGAGTGATTGCCTATTAGGGAGGCTTGAAGGAGAACGGGTAGTAGTGTCAGAACTCGGATTGCCCGTTGAGGTTCTTAACCAAACTAAACGAATCCAAATTGTAGCCGCAGGTACCGCTTATCACGCGGGTTTGATCGGGAAAGCGCTCATAGAGCGTCTGGTAAGGATTCCGGTGGTGGTCGACGTGGCATCCGAATATCGATATCAGGATCCGGTGCTGGAATCCGGAACCCTTGTGATTGCTGTGTCACAGTCGGGGGAAACGGCCGACACTTTGGCCTGTGTGCGGATGGTCAAAGATATGGGCGGATTTACTTATGCAATCACCAATACCGTGGGGTCTACTTTGTCAAGGGAATCAGACGCGGTCATTTATACCCATGCAGGCCCAGAAATAGCGGTAGCATCCACCAAAGCGTATACGACCCAGATTTTGGTGTTTAATCTCTTGGCAATGGCATTAGCAGAAGCCCGGGGAAGGGGGCGCCCCGATTTGATTCAGATTCTGCGCGAATTACCTAGCTTAGGGCATGGGGTGCTGGAGCGAATGGACCCTGTGAGCGAAATGGCAGAGAAACTTGCTCGAAGTCGTGATGTGTTTTATGTGGGACGGGGAATCGATTGGGCTCTAGCAATGGAAGGGCAGCTTAAACTAAAGGAGATTTCGTATATTCATGCCGAAGCCTATGCGGCAGGTGAACTGAAACATGGTACTTTAGCCTTAATTGAAGAGGGAACACCGGTGGTGGCTATCGTAACGGAACCTCAACTGGCAGAAAAAACGATATCCAACATTTTAGAGGTCAAAGCTCGCGGCGCAGAAGTGTGGGGCATTGTTGCCGACAACATGCCAGGTGCATTTGCTATGGACCATCGAATATCGATTCCGGTTCGGGATCCGCTGGTGGCTTCGGTGTTGGCAGTTATCCCACTCCAACTGCTGGCATATTGGACGGCTGTGGCACGGGGGGAAGACGTCGACCAACCACGAAATTTGGCGAAATCTGTAACAGTTGAATGACCTGGCTATATATCCGGTTGTGGTTGTTCAGTGACAAAAATTACGTGAACTGAGCAATAATTATCTTAACTGGACAAAAAATAGCTTGACTGTAGTGGGAAAACATGACACAGCTGAAACAAGTGTTTTGGGGAACCAACTGGAAGGGATCCGACGAGCGATGCGACTTGGGTCTGGATCGGGAATTGCTGGACAGGCCGGTATAATGGCCTCGACCGTAAAGATACCCCAAGTGTTAAAGTACTTTCCGCAATGCGTGGAATCCGACCGCATGGCCTATGGCGAGACTTATTGGCACCGCGTGCACCAACTCCCCGGTGTAATGGTGTGCCCCCATCACCCGTCATTGCCAATTTACCCGAGCCGGATGGCGATTCATAACACCCGGCATCGGCAAGGCTTTGATACCTTGGAGGCGGTCATTCGAGAGGGATATTCCGGACCGACTTTACATCCCGGTGTAAAAGATTGTCCCGAACTTGCTGGCTTTATTGCCCGTCAAAGTTGGGTCTTGCTGACGCAGTCCCGCGAAGCCATTGGGCTAGATGTTTTACGACAGCGTTATATGGAAAGATTGCAGGAACGAGATCTAGCGCAAGTGAGCGGCCGGATTCGGGCTCGCGATTTCGTGCTGCAATTTGAGCAGTTTTACGGCCAAGATTGGTTACGGGCGATGGGCTGCGGGCTGACGGAAGATGGCGAGCAAGCTTGGGTATTACGGATGGTCCGCCGGCCCAAGGGCTCCCAACATCCCCTCAAGCATTTATTATTGGCGTATTTCCTTGGGACGACCATGGAGACGATATGGGAACCGAAACGGTCAGCGATCTCTCCCCAAGTTAATCAGTCATGGCCGTGTCTTAATCGGGCCGCTAACCATTATGGCCAGCCCCTGATATCAGAAGCAAAAGCCGAAATCCACAAGACACCTCGTGGCACCATAGGGAATTTTACCTGTTCGTGTGGCTTTAGCTACCGTTGTGCTATCGGTGGTGACCCATATCGAGAGGCGAAGATGGTGCAATTTGGCCCCCTTTGGGAATCAAGACTTAAAGCGCTAAGTGAAGATGCTAAGATAACTCTGCGCGGAGCAGCCCGGATCTTAGGCGTCGATCCTGGAACGGTGAAGTATCATGCAAGCCGATTGCAGCTGGGAAGATGGCAACGACCGCTCTCTCCCGGCAAGACTCCTCAGCAAGGTTCGATCGAAGATTACCGCCAACATTGGCTTGATGTGCAAGCACAGTTTCCGGCCATGGGACGTACTGCACTGCGTCAGATGGCGCCAGCGGTTTGGGCGTGGCTGTACCGCCATGATCGGGAATGGCTCATGGCTCATCAGACTCCTGCCGCACCAACACTGCGGCCTGAACGGACAAGCCGTGTGGACTGGACTCAGAGAAACCGTGACTGGGCTGACCAAGTTCCTGCCATTTTCACCCGTTTGAAACAGCAACAAGACCCCATCGCCCGTGTGACGGCCAAAGCTATCTTTCGGGAACTGGGTCACAGCAGTTGGCTTGAGCGCCATCACGACAAACTTCCCCTCACCATCCAAACCATTGCCGAAGTGGTGGAGGATCGGATCGCGTTTGCCTTGCGACGTTTAGATATAGTGGCGACGGATTTTTGGCGCACAGGCCGCACACCGAACCGATGGAAGCTACTACGTTCGGCGTGAATCCGGAGTGACTTGGCACGCCTTCCGGAAATCCAAGACAAAGCGGTCGGGCTTTGTGAACCAGAGGCATTGTGCAGTTATGCCACTTCGTAGGATCTGTTGGAGCCCCTGGCCATTTGCCCCCAATCAAGTGGTCACCCTTTATTGGATTCGTTCGCCCCAGCGCAACCCCGTGAGTGGTCAATGGATGACTACGGCTGTCGTTCAGGATGAATATCGAATCCTCCACGAGGTGTCGGTGCCATGGGGCTTTTTGCCGTGGCTCAAGCTTGGGCAATCGTATCGTAACGGGATTCCGCTGGCAGACTCGTCCCGAGGACATACGGCCGCGTTAGACGTATTGGACCGGTGGGATGCTCGGGTGCTCGAAGCGGGTCAGATCATTCCCCGGGCGGGGTACCTGCTGCAAATCCGGCTGAATCTGGCCGAGCCCTGTTGGGCATTTTTTCGTGGGGCGCAGACGATGGTGATTCTACAAGTCGAGGGGATACCGGCATTGGTGGCGCCCACGCGATTTCTTGCGTTGGGATGCATGGAACCATCGTTTCTTGACACCATCGTGCGCCATTCCCAAATCGAAAGGGACACTTTTTACATCCAATTCAGTGCGGACGTGCCGATTCGGCGTCTGACACGGGCCTTTGTTCTGCAGGTGGCTTATCTCTTGCTGGACCCGTCTCTTCGCCGATGTTGGGATGCCTTATATCCCCTATCGGTTACGTGAGGAAGCGGGGCGCATTTCCTGTCCACCCCCCGATCTAATAAGCTTGGTAGTTCGTGGTGAGACGATACATGGGGATACCCTATTGGCCTACGAAATCCGGCAGGCCCAGTGGCATCCCTTGCCCGTTAACCAGGTTCTTTGGCGGCATCCGCATAGCGAATCGGAACCCGTGCGGGATGTGTCGAATTTGCGGTGGCGCCAATTGGACGCGCCGGGTAAGGATTTCTCATTCGCCCGTCGGGCCGCGGCAACAGGCGCTGCGCCGCTTCTGACTGAAGGTACCTGGGCGACTCGTGACACTCGGGAGATTCATGTCCAACGATGGGTGCGTGAGCGATATCGGACTCGAACGTGGCGCGTTCTGACTCGAGAACGTCAAGAGTTTACCGTGAGTGGTGCTGATGTGGGGCCGGGTGCCAAGCGGCCTCCTACCGATATGGCATTGGATGTTCCAAAGAGGGAGATTCCCCAGGCGGACCCCGGAGAGGGACTTGAAGCCTTTTGGGCGGCGATTCAATGGATGCGTCAGACGTTTGACGGTCTTGTTATCGTCAAAATCAAGAATACGCTAGGCGAACAGGGATTCTGGGTGGTCGACGGAAAACCTCGCTCAGTGGCCATTGTGCGTGTGGTATCACCCTTCGGACAAGAAACTATCCTCCTCGAATTTGCGCGACCGGACGAATACCCCATTTCGACGCTCATTGTGGCCGATAGTCTCGATCAGGAAGAGGTTAACACGTTGCTTCCGTCACTGGTGTTCCGTGAGGGCGGGTGGAATTGTTCCGCTTTAGATCACCACTGGGGATCCCATTATCATCTTCTTTGCCATCTAACCCGTCCTCCGGAACGGTGGGCCGCCTTGCTGACGGACTGGGCACGGATCATGTGGGGAACCCGTTCCCCAATGGTGTAATGTCGATGAGTCAGGTCCAATACGTAAGCGTATACACTGAGTCCTCCTCCGTTTTGGTGACACAAGCGTCCAGATTATGGTCGTAAAAGAATCGGCGGACTCGCTGTCGAAGATAGGAAGGGCGCATCACCTACTCGGGAGGTCCACTATTTTTGCGGTGGGGGATGGTTGTAACCTCCTCGTAGCCGATCGAGCGAAAGCCCATTGCGGGTCTCTAAGTCCCGTCCCCGTCATTGCGTCTCCTAAATCCCGCCGATGCTTTCGCAGCAACACACGGGGCCCCTATGACCCCGGCAGGTCTGATGAGACGGCAGTAAGTCCGGCCTACACACGCTTCAATAAGGCTCGAGCCGCGATTAATAACGGATCCCATGTCGGAGAAAAGGGCGGCGCATACGCCAAATCCAGATTCACAAACTGATCGGCCGTCATCCGGGCAAAGAGTGCGGCGACGATCACATCGATGCGTTTGGCGGCCCCGGTGCCCCCGACAATTTGTCCGCCCAAAATCCGTCCGCTCCCCTTCTCGGCGAACAGTTTCACGGTCATCTCCTCAACTCCCGGATAATACCGTGCGCGTGTGGTGCCCTGGATGGTGACGCTCACCGCGTCTAAGCCGAGTCGGGCGAAATCTGTCGTTTGTAACCCCGTGCGCGCAATTTCTGTCCGGTGCACTTTCGTAATGGCCGTGCCCGCTACCCCTGGAAAGGTCGCATGTTCTCCCGCAATATTGAGGCCCGCAATGCGGCCTTGTTTGTTGGCGACGGTGCCTAGCGCCACGTACACGGGCCGTCCGCTGACCACGTGTCGCGACGTCACGCAGTCGCCCGCAGCCCAGATGCCCTCGTGCGATGCTTGCATCCGCTCATCGACCAAGATGGCGCCTTTTTCGCCCAAGGCCAGTCCTGCGTCTGCCGCCAACGTGGCGTTGGGGCGGACTCCTAACCCCAGAATCACTAAATCCGCAGGCAAGGCTCGCTGCGGCGTAATCACGGCGGTCACGTGTCCGTTTTGAGTATCAAATCCTTGCAACCCTTCGTTCAAGTAGAGGTGAACCCCCAGGGCTTCCAGGGCTTGGGCCACCCGTGTGGCCATGTCTGGATCCAGGGGCGGCAACACCTGAGGGGCCAGGTCCACCATCGACACGTCGACGCCTCGCGCTACGAGATTTTCGGCCATTTCCAGTCCAATGGCCCCGGCGCCTACTACTACCACCCGTTTGATCGGATGGCGGTCCAAGGTGTCGCGCAGGTCCACACCTTGCTGTAATGTGTTGACCGTGTAAATTCCCGCCGCGGTGATCCCCTCCACGGGAGGGCAAATGGGCACGGCCCCGGCGGCGATGAGTAAGGCATCGAACGGTTGCTGCACCGTGTGGCCGGTCTCCATGGACCGCACCTGCACCCGGCGCTGAGTCAGATCAATGGCTTCGACGGCCTGACGCACGGCCACCCCAATCCCTTGATGCTTGGCAAATTGCTCGGGCGTCCGAGCAATCAGCTGCTGCGCATTGTCGACAAACCTGCCGACGTAATACGGGATCCCTCACAGGGAAAACAAGGCAAACGGCGACCGATCAAAGGCGCGTACCGTCCATGAAGGCTGCCGTCGTTTGACTTGCGAGGCGCCGCTCATGCCGGCCGCATCGACCCCGATGACGATCACTCGGCGTGCTGTATGTGGCGACATGCGGGATCACTCCTTTCCTTTCGTACGACAGGGCTCTTTACCGATGTCGCTCGGATCCCCTCGGGGTTACTCCTCCAGGCCGAGTTGGGCCAGTAAATGGCTTTTAGGATAGACCCCAATGACACGGTGGGTCTCTTTCCCCCCATCAAATCGAATGAGGGTGGGAATACTTTGGATGCCAAAGCGACGGGCCAGTTCGGGTTCCTCATCCACGTTGACTTTAGCCACCGTCAGCGCGTCGGCGCGTTCCTCGGCCAAGGCGTCGAGGATGGGGTTCACCCGGAGACAGGGCTGGCACCACGCCGCCCAAAAATCCACGATCACGGGACGGGTGGCTGCCTGAATCACCGCATCGAAGGTCGTGTCCGTCGCGATTTCCACGAATGGGTTCATAATGAACAGATCCCTCCTAGACTATGCAAAGCCTGGTCGACCCGTGGGGGCCGATCCGGCTACTGATTGTCATCCCAGATTGACGGATGAATGTTAACACTATAATATATATAGTATTAGAAAGTCAAGGCCACCCCAAGAGATCCGACAGGACATTGTCGATGTGGGGGGAGGCATGAGAGGAGCGATCCACATGGTGCGACACGACGAGGGCAGCCCTCGCGCAGAGAAAAAACGGGGGGAGCGGCCTCCCGCCTCCCGGTGGGCGGCGCTCGGATGGATCACCTGCGCCGAATTATTGGCCATGAGCGTGTGGTTTAGTGCTTCGGCGGTCACCGGGGCGTTAGTGCGCCAATGGCATTTGTCCGGTACCGCGGTGACCTGGCTCACGGCGTCGGTCCAATTGGGGTTTGTCGCGGGCGCCTTGATCAGCGCCACGCTGGGATTGGCGGACCGATTCCGCCCCCGCCGACTGATGGGGTGGGGCGCGTTCGGGGCGGCACTCACGACCCTCGCCTTGGTCGGACTGCCGCACGGGGGATGGGGCCCTTTCGTATTACGCGCCCTGACCGGCGCGTGCCTCGCGGTGGTGTATCCCGTCGCGGTGCAGTGGGTGGCACGGTGGTTTCCCCGTCAACGGGGACTGGCGGTGGGGATCCTGATTGGCGGGTTGACAGTAGGGTCCGCTTTGCCACATCTGTTGGTCGGATTACCGCTCTTGCAACACTGGCAAGGCGTGTTGGCGGGTAGCGCAGGACTAGCGATGGTGGCGTGGGCCCTGGTGCTCTGGGTGGTCCCGGAATATCCCGGGCCCTTTCATCCCCCCGCCTTTCGGTGGGACCGGGTGGGCACCGTGCTCCGCGATCGACCCGTCATGTGGGCCAACCTCGGTTACTGGGGGCACATGTGGGAACTCTACGCCATGTGGACCTGGCTCCCCGCGTTTTTCCTCGCGAGTTGGACCAGTCGTTGGACGGGGACGACCCTCCTCGGTGTCGCCGGGGGCGTGAGTTTTGCCGCGATTGGGCTCGCGGGGTTGGCCGGGGCCCTGGCCGGCGGGTGGGCCGCCGACCGGTGGGGTCGGACGCGAGCCACCATCGGAGCCATGGGCGTCAGTGGGGCCATGGCTCTTATCATTGGGATGACCTATCGCCAAGCCCCGTGGCTCACGAT
>JAJZZP010000051.1 GCA_021797515.1 Bacillota bacterium
ACCGATATGACAAGATGACGGAGATGGCCGCAGGCCATCTCCGTGACCCAACATGCCTCGAACCAAAATTCCGTCAAATGGCTGAATCGCCTTCTCTAGGGGGTACCTGAATAGTTACAAGGAGGCACCTTCATCGCGCATTTCCCCATTGACGTATAGGGGAAGGGGATCCGGTGCCCCGTGGTTGCAAGGTAAGCGCAAAATAGCGCCCACCTTTTCCTCCCCCGCATGGGCAGCCATAATTGCTTGAGTTTGCGCAAGAGCCGATTTCCCGGATATGGAAGCGAGGAAAACCCCACAGGACGGTGGGGACTACCTTAGCGGATGGTTTTTTTGGTTGTTTCGGATGGGGCCGGCATTGTGAGGCTCGCGGGCAATTGGGGCGACCACGGGAGGAGCGCCTCCCAAGTTGCTGGGTCTTGAAGATCGTGATTGGGCACCCGGATCGACGGCGGCACTAGGTGCGGCCTCAATGATTCTTATACGCACCCGTCGAGCTCTCCTGCAACCGTATGTTGGGGTGCCCCCGCACCGCCAAGGGCACTAGCGACGCTGAAGATAGAACGGCCGCACTGACCCCAGATTGAGGCGCGGACGACTCCGCCTCTTGACACGCGTTTGCCGCCTTTTGCCTGCAAAATAGGCCTGCTACAGCCAGAACCATGCCCCAAAGCACTCGGCCTTGGAACACCATGACCGCGTCCCCTCCCTGCGCTCGAATTTCCGCTAAACCTTGGCCGCCTATCTCACGAGTTGGGCGGGTATTACCTACATGGATATACCCTTCGATGTGATACAATATGAGTGGGAGCGCAACGGCAAAAAGGTCTCTATCATTAACGAGCGATATACCTCGAAAGAGTGTTCGGGGTGTGGCTATTGCCAAGAGATGCCGTTGTGGAAGCGGACGTATCACCGGCCGCAACATTCTTGCCCGGCTAGGGCCATATCCCGAAAGGGACGATGTGATGAGCGCAAGCTCAGGAATTTAAACATGTTTACCCCATGTTTAGAAAGGCAGGAATATTGTGAGCTCAAAGTTTCCCAACACCCGGGTACGGCGTCATCCGGAACGCGGTCGCTATGATCCCGAAACAATATATGGCATCATCGACGAAGCCTGGCACTGTCATGTCGCCGCCGTTCGCGACAACCTGCCTGTCGTCATTCCCACGCTTCACGTTCGCATCGACGATCAACTCTATATTCACGGCGCAGTAGCTGCCGGACTGTTTAAGGACATGGGACGTGAAACGCCTATTTCTGTCGCCATCACCCATCTCGACGGACTGGTGCTGGCGCGCTCGCTCTACAACCATTCCGCCAACTATCGCTCGGTGGTGATTTTTGGCATAGCCCGGGAAGTGGTCGATGCCGACGAAAAGATGGCGGTCTTTCACGCTTTGGCTGACCGTATCGCTCTGGGACGCTGGGAAGACGCCCGCATCCCTAATGACATTGAGGTACGTACCACCCGGGTATTTGCCATCCCGCTGGACCAAGCGTCGGCCAAAATTCGTTCGGGTCCGCCCGCAGACGACCCTGAAGATATGGATCGCGCAACCTGGGCAGGGGTGCTCCCCCTAAGGGCCACTTACAGCACCCCCATTGCTGATCCCCAGCAAGTCCCCGCAATCCCGCTCCCCGACTACTTAACCAGACTGGTGACTCCCGATGCCTAGACTGGAGTTGGGCGATGCGCAATCCCTCTATTATTCGCGCAGTCTCGTTATGTTCTGGCCCTTATCAACAAAGTGGCACAGGGACAGGGATTGCGATAGGCATAGGGCAAATGTTACCTTGTTACCGCACATAACGACGAATTCTTGGCCCATCACCTCGGGCGTGATCCGGAACCAAATGGCTCCTCAGGGCCACCCTCGATACGGATACGGCATCGATGTCGGCTCAGGTAGGACATTTTGAGTGACATGGAATGTCCGCACTCCGGCGGACGGGGAATATATTTAGAGGTTTACCTGTTGACGTTATATGGTCAGTGCCATTCGTTGCTGAGCGTAATATCCGTGCTCTGACAACAAAAATAGGAAGACCCGGAGGACCTTTCCGTGAACGCCGCCCTATCCAGGACATCGGCACAGTTCTGCTAACCCGCATGGTTGTGGGGATCGCGTCAGGGGTGGACAATTTCTCCGATGGTTTATAGTAGCCGCATCAACACATTATCAACTGCTACATCCTTTCCCTTGTCCGAAGTCACGGTGCGTCTGGTCACGAGCGACGAAGTGGCGCGTTGGCAGGCCCTTATGGCCCGCCATCATTATTTAGGGTTTCCCGGCTTTGTCGGAGAACGCCTGTATCAGGTGGCGGAATGGCAGGGGCAGTGGCTGGCCCTCATAGGCTGGACCGCTGCGGCCTACCGGTGCCGGGCCCGGGAGGCCTGGATTGGCTGGACCCCCGAACAGTGCCGCCGTCGGCTACGTTTCGTGGCCAATAATGCCCGGTTTCTCATTGTCCCCGGTGCTCACGTGCCCAATCTCGGGTCGCGGGTATTAGGCTTAGCCACGCGTCGTCTCAGTGCGGATTGGCAAGCCATTCATGGCCATCGCGTGGTGTTGGCCGAAACCTTTATCGACCCCTCGCGCTTTCGGGGGACGGTCCATCGGGCGGCTAACTGGCAGGATATCGGGACGACCCTCGGCTTTGGGCGGCATCATGGGACCTACACGTGGCATGGGCAGACGAAACGTGTAGCCGTCTTGCCCTTGGTGCCTCAGGCACGGTCCTGGCTCACGGCAGTGTGGGATGTGGCAGCCTTGACCTCTGGAGGGGTTTCCATGACGTTTTCAACCGCGGCGCTGGCCACAGCGCCACGGAGTCTCATGGCCCGCTTAGCGACTCTGCCGGATGTTCGCAAACAGCGGGGCATTCGGCATGCGTATGTGACCTTGCTCACGATCGCGTTGGCCGCGATCGCAGCCGGCTGCACCAGTTTACTTGCCGTTGGTGAATGGGCGGCAGGACTAACACAAGACCAACTTGGCGCCTTGAAAGCTGCGCGATTTAAGGGCCGCTATATTCCGCCCAGTGAATCCGCCATTCGGCGCGCTCTCCAACGGAGCGATGCCGATGCTCTGGATCGCATTTTAACCGCATGGATGGCTGAGTACGGATCGCCGGATGCCATCGCTTGCGATGGCAAAACCCTCCGGGGCTCCGGCAGTGAGACCGCCAAACCGCGCCATCTCGTCGCCGCAGTCATTCATGGAACCACCCGTGTCATCGCCCAAACCGCCGTCGACGAAAAATCCAACGAGACTCCCGCGATGTATCCGTTCCTCGAACCTCTGGCCCTCAACAGTTCGCCCGTCACCGCCGACGCCATGCACACTCAGACGGAACTCGCGACATACCTGGTGGAAGAGAAACACGCCGATTATCTGGTCATCGCCCAAGGCAATCAACCCACGCTGGAAGCCGACATTCGGGCCCTCAAGCCCGAGGATTTTTCCCCCTCCGGCAGAAACCTGGGACAAAGACCACGGGCGCATTGAGCATCGCGTCTTGCGATCCCGCACAGTCTTGAACAGTGACGTCCACTTTCCCCCTGTACAACAAGTGTTCCCATGAGAGCGGACCACGACGGTGGTCAAAACCGGCAAAATCTGACACGAGATCGTGGTCGGCGTCACCAGTCGCACTGCGGAACAGGCCACACCCGCGGATCTGTTGGCGGCCGTGCGCCAGCATTGGACCATTGAGAATCAGGTACATTGGCCACGGGATGTGACAGGGAAGGAAGATGCTTCCCGCGTTCGGACCGGCTCAGCCCCCCGCGTGCTCGCAAGTTTGCGGAATGCCGTGCTGAGTGGGTTGGATCTGAAAAAGAAAAAGAATCAAGGGACGGCCTCCCGGCTGCGGGTTTTGGTGGGATCGCCAGGCGGCGATTGCTTTTGTGACAGAACCCATCTAATCCGTTTGCCGGTATCGACTTTCTCAGCGTACTCGGTCGCTAGCGACCGAGTAGTTCAGGTTGCCCCCACCCCTGAGACACCTCACTCGAAACGGCTGACCATTCCTTGTTGGCCTCGCAAATCTTCTCATCACGGTATTATCGTAATTGTCGAAATCTAACTTTGCCGAGGACCTGGTCGCCGATCGTTGAGATCTTAACGAATACATGATGGCACACCGCTTCGGGAATATCCAGTCCCTTTTGCGACAAATTTTTTGCCTGGTAACGCGATCGCCTATGGTGTCACGGTTTCAATCTTCGTGCTTCAGAGCTGTTTCTGTCATAACCCGGGGATTACGTGCCGCGCTTGAACCAAGAGACTCTCACGATCCTCGGGATGGGCTATAGCCACCAGACGTAGCGCTCGTTCATCCAGGGTTTTCCCATGCAAAAACGCAATCCCGTATTCGGTAACCACAAACTGAACATGATTGCGCGTGGTCGTTACGGCTGCCCCGCTGGTTAGGGTGGCTACAATGCGAGAAATTCCGGTCCCGGTTCGTGACGGCAGTGCGATGATGGAGCGCCCTTGGGGAGCCAAAGTGGCACCGCGCACAAAATCCATCTGCCCGCCTACTCCAGATATTAAATGAGAACCCAGGGATTCCGCCGCCACTTGACCCGTGATATCAACTTCCAAGGCCGAGTTAATCGAGGTCATCTTGGGATGTTGGCGAATTATCGCGGTGCTGTTGGTGTAATCCACCGAACACATGGCGATAGACGGATTATCATCCATAAATCGGTATAATCGCTGACTACCCAGAGCAAATGTAGTGACTATTTGGTCTCGATCAATGGCTTTATAGCGTCCGGTTATCACTCCGGCCTCGGCCAATTCCATGACACCATCAGAAATCATCTCACTGTGAATTCCCAAGTCATGGTGACCTCGCAACAAATGTAAAACGGCATCAGGAATGCGTCCAATACCCACTTGCAGAGTGGATCGGTCGTCGATCAATGACGCAACGTTTTGGGCAATGCGTTGGTAGAGCGGACCAGATAAAACAGGGTCATGACTAGCTAAGGGTCGATCGACCTGCACTGCATAGTCTATCGCGGAGGCAGGCAAATGAGCCCAACCCAAGGTCCGGGGGACCTGGGGGTTAACCTCGGCAATCACCACGTCTGCTTTCTCGATTGCTGCCAAAATGCCCTCAACCGTCGGACCTAAGCTAACAAATCCATGCCGGTCAGGAGGACTCACTTGGATCAGACAAGCTTTAATGGAAAATTCATCTCGACGAATGAACCATGGCACATCCGAAAGAAATAGCGGCAAGTAGTACGCCTGGCCTTCATTGACAGCTTGCCGCAAATTGCTGCCGACAAATAATGAGATGTCTAACAACCGCCCCTTTAGTTCAGGAGATATTTGTGGTGTAGGTCCCTCTAAATGCAAGTGATATAGTTTGACTCCGCTGAGGTTTCGGCATCGTCGGGCCAAAGCCGTTAAGAGTTCTGTAGGTGTTGATGCCATCCCCTGGCAATAAACTTGATCATTGGACTGGATCACCGTCATTGCCTCATCGGCTGTTAACCATTGCACTGATTTTCCGTCTCCTCAACAACACATTTTTTTCATTGCCGGAATTTCCCTGAGAACTCATTTCATAAAGCATTTTGCGTGCTTGGGGAAAATTTTTCCCGTACTGTCCCACTGGGTCATCATCACTCATAATAACAAGCTTTGACAAAAATACCAGCCTTACGCTAAACACCACTTTGCCGGCTGCAGCGTTGCGATCCCCGATGATACTGTTTTGAGCGGCCGCATACGCTTTGCGTCCCACGATCTTGCCACCGCGGGGTTTTTGCGGCAGACAGCAGGCGGGTTCGGGATCCCGACGGGGGCACTCAGAAACCAGCGGTCGGTGGTCCAGGAAAGGGTGCCTTCCTGCACTTTACTGTAAAGTGCATCCGCACCCAGCCGCGTTTGGCAATATGCGTCGGCGATCCTTTGAGTGTGAAGTTGTCGTGACGGCCCTTCTTCTTAACTGCCGGATAGTCCGCTGTCCTGGCGAAACCATTCGTAAACGCGTGTGGCCCTAGTGGATAGTGGTCATCTGCTGCGCGGCATCAAAGGGCTTAGGGGTGAGATCGACCTCCCCCGGCCTCATGCTGCTTCGGCCCTGCGCTAAATGCCCGGTTGTGGGCAAACCGTGCCACTCCAGCCGTCCGACGGATATAGGACTCCTGGGCCTTTTTGGGATCCCATGCGATTTTGTGGGTCCAAATCATCACCACGCCTCCTACAGAAATGCATATCTTCATGCTCTGATCTCCGCGGCCCCCTTGCAGAATCAATCCGAAACCGGAGTTTTGTCGAACGATTTTTCCATGTCATGGGTCAGAAAACATTAGGGATGGTGGTAAATGGATGATTTTTCAAGAAATTCAAGCCGTTTGACTCTAGAAAGGCGGCCCGTTGATCCATATGGTTCTTTTTCACTATATCCTACCATGAATCGTTACCAAGATTGATCCGGCGGAGGAGCCCACATCCCCTTCCGCCGTGAACCGAAGGGTTTTGATGTTCGCATGAGAACCGCTCATCCCCGCCATTTACGGATTATTCGATGCCGTCTACTCAATGGTCATAGGCATCCGCATCGAGAACCTGCGGTCCGGATTAACTCAGTTCCCCCGACAGGATCCATTGCCACCGAGTTTCGGGCCCAATGGCCACGGAAAGGCGGCCCGTTGAGCCATATGGTTCTTTTTCACTATATCCTACGATGAGGCTGTAATCATTCACAAGATTGATCCGGCGAAGGAGCTCACATCCCCTCCACCGTGAACCGAAGAGTTCTAAAGGAGCGTGAGTATCATGTTTACAGACTATCTTGCCGTCATGCTGTTAAATTTGGGTGCCGGTTTAGCGTTGCTCGCGCATTACTTGTACGTGAAACCCGACAAGCAATATCGCAAGAGTTGGGCTGCCGGGTTTTATGCCGTTGGCCTATTGGGAATACTGACCGCGTTGCCGATGGTATTGACGTGGCCCCTGCCTGGTGGGTATAACGTAGCCTTCGGCGAGCCGGCTCTATTCTTAAGCGTCGTTTACCTGGCGGCAGCCGTTACCTTGACGTTTGAATGGGAGCCTCTGATTCCGGCCATTTACGGATTTTTTGGCGGAATTTATGGCATTGTTATCGGTTTACGTTTAATGGACCTACACTTGACCTCACACCCAGCGGTAGCGGGTATCGGGTACATTTTGACGGGTTTAGGCGGCATGTTGGTATTGCCAACAATTTATTGGCACAAAAACCGCTCGTTAACCGTGCTGACTGCCATCATTTTAGGACTTGCCGCTCTAATTTGGCTATACACCGGCTATGATGCGGTCTGGGGACACATTTCCGACTTTGCCAAATATCTCCCCAGCACCATGTTGGCCCACACCAGCAAATAGTGTCCTAATGGCTTCCCTCGCCTCCATCACACGAGGGAAGCCTTTTTTATGTCCTTCAATCGCGCGTCATACCCAGTTCTTCTAAGTAGTGTTTCAGTTCGAACAGTTTAAACGGTTTTTCCAGTTTCCCTGCATTAGGTGGCCACTCATGGGATGACGTGATGTCGCCCGACATGATTACCACCTGACATTGCGGATAAGCCGCCATGAGAATCGAGCACAGCCCCGTCGCTGGCGTGCCTGACAAATTCCAATCTGAAAGCACAACGTCCGGACTTTCACCGCCAGACATGCCCACATACCGTATCAGTTCTTGTTCGGAGGCAAACGGCAACACTGTGTGATCGCCATGGAGGGATTCTTGCATCACGTCCAACAAATTTTTGTTGTCGTCAACAATCCAAATATTCATGAAACACCCCCCTATGAGGTATTCCTCACTCATAACAAAAATCCTTTATTTACGTTACGATTTTGTAACAAATTGCGGTTACACTAAGCCCACAATTCAAACTTGGCAAACCAAGATACGAGGAGGCTCATCTTGATGCACCCGTTAACAAAGACGATCACAAGTGCTATCGTAGGCTTTGCCGTCGGCGCAGGCGCTGTTAGTGGCGGTCTATTTGCCTATCACGACCTGATCCCGCCCGCACCAGGTCAGGGCACCAACATTTCCACGCCTTACGCTAAAGTGGCCACCTATACCCCGCCGGTTCTTCCGTTAGGGCCTGATACCATTTCCAATGTGGTCAAACGCGTCGGCAACGCGGTGGTAAAAATCGTGGCAACGGTTCCACAAAAGACCTCAGTGTCTTCGTCACCATATTTCAATCCTTTTTTTGGATCCCTATTTGGCAATAACTTGCCCCAACAAACCACGGTTCAAACAGACATCGGATCGGGATTCTTTTTTAATAGTCAGGGATATCTTTTGACCAACGACCATGTCATTCACGGGGCGACAAACATTCGGGTCTACGTCCCGGGCTATAGCAAACCATTTACTGCCACCCGCGTAGGCACCGATTACGCAACAGACTTGGCGGTTTTGAAAATAAGTGCTTCCAAGCCGCTTCCCACCTTAGTTTTGGGAAACTCCAACACTTCACCGGTAGGCGCTTGGGATATCGCTATCGGAAACCCTTACGACCTGAGCCACACGGTAACCGTTGGAGTCATTAGCGCCAAAGGCCGTCCTTTGACCATCGGCAACCGAAACTACCGCAATCTTTTGCAAACCTCGGCGGCCATCAACCCAGGCAACAGCGGTGGTCCCCTGTTAAACCTGGCCGGTCAAGTGATCGGAATCAACACCGCGGTGTCGACCCAAGGCCAAGGTATCGGCTTTGCCATCCCCACCTCGACAGTGGTCAAGATTTTGCCACAGTTGATGAAATATGGTCATGTGGTCCGCCCTTGGCTTGGAGTTTTTATCGGTACTGACTCCAAGACAATTGCCAAAGAATATGGGTTGGCAACGGGAACTGGTGTGGTGATTGTTTATGTGGAGCCCAACAGCCCGGCCGCCAAAGCCGGTTTGGCCCAAGGAGAAGTCATTACCGCGGTTAATGGCACAGCCGTCACCAACGCCAGCAGCCTAAAGACTCTTATTGACAAAGAACCAGTCGGCGCCCAAGTCAGCATTACGGTCAATAACCAAGGGAAGACCATGACCCTGAAGGCCACTTTGGGCCAAGAGCCCAACGGCCCCATCACCATGCCTTCCAATGCCGGACTCGGCAGCTAGCCATTACGAGGCACCGGAACGGATCCCGGTGCCTCGTTATTTTTAAAATGTGGGTTTCTCCATTTCGTAGCGAGTAATTTGATAGCCTTCACGCTGATAAAGTCGGACCGCATCATGATTATCGGCGGTCACATAAAGGCGGGCAACCGACAGTCCTTGTTGGCGCACAAAATTGTGGGCCGCCGCCATGAGCAAACGCCCCAATCCCTGTCTGCGATAGGGTTCACGCACGTAGACTTGGTCAATCGACCCATACGTCCCCTGCAAATCCATCCGAATCGCAACCCACACAAAACCAACGAACTCATCACCATCTTCCAGTACAAAAATTCCGTTTTCAAATGGTCTGCGTCCTGCCGCTCTTAGTCTTTGTGCTTGATCCGCCAAAAAAGCGGGGGTGCAAACGAACCTGGGAAAGTTTATTTGATATAAGTCACATTGTGCGCCCAACACCATTCGATAATCGAGTTGTGGACGATAAGGACGAACTTCCATTGCCCCGACCCCTTCACTAACACTACACAATTATTAGTCTGCCTTTGGAGTTCACTTACGTCAATACAAAAGGGGGCGTCTCCACAAAGTGGTACGACCCCAAATTGTCACCTGGCGTTTTAAAGTTTTGCCGTGCGATGCGAGCCCATCGCAACACAAATCCGGTGTAGAGCGTTCGCTCCAAGAATAGAATCGACACCACCCTGGCGATTATCCAAGCTCAGAGCCCTAGGCGCCTCACACGGCGCGGATCATAGAACATTCCAGTCGTGTATATCGCCCAGGGTGAATGATCAGAAAATCCATCAAAACGACTGCTCCCCAAGGGGACAACCAATATCCCACAAAAACAGGACGTTTTCACAATCTACGCAATATGCCTGGTGCGCGATATTAGGCCAGCATCGACCTGGTGGATTTATCCAAATGTGGTCATTGCTGACCTAATCTGTCCTATATCGAGCTGAGAGATCCTCAGTTTTTACCATACAAAAAGGCCGATCGTACGTCTCATGGGCATTCTCAATGAGGCCTCCGCGCAGCAAACGCTGCGCGGAGCCCCTGGCT
>JAJZZP010000005.1 GCA_021797515.1 Bacillota bacterium
TCAACGGTATACCGTAAACCGTAGACCTATGGGAGACTGATACACTCACAGAATTCAGCGTAGGAAGCCTGCGGATTGAGCCATGGGGTCTATGACGTATAATCAGATACAAAGAGGCCTCATTGAGGGAAGGATTGTAAACAGAATGCCACGTTCATCAGCGGTTATCGATACGGGATTTTGGGGCACGTGCTGCCGCCTTGGTATTCATCTTTATTTAACGCATGTTTGGCTCGATCCGATACTCGTCCCTGGTGCTGTCATGGCAGAAATTTTCCGACAACCCGCATTCATGACCACCCCCGCCGCCGTCTCATGGGCCTCATGGGGACCATTGTATCGGGACCAAGCCGAATTTCTGAATGCTTTTCTACAACGTACCGTGCAACCCAGCAACCCGAATCAGAGCCACGTAACGCTATTCCATCCCGGGGAACGGGCTGTTCTCGATCTGGCTAGGGAACTGCAGGCCGATGCATTAATCGACGAACAGAAGGCCCATGACCACGCCATTACCCAAGGATTGGATGCCGTCAGCGTGCCAGAATATCTTGTGATTTTGCTCAGAGAGAGTATCCTTACGGTAACGCAAGCTGTGACCGTTTTTCAACAGTTGATAATGTTAGGCCGGTCGCCAAAACCCTTTATCGATTGGGCGCGATACCAGTTACAGGCACAAGGGGGGCAAGTCTAATGGCAATCAATCGGCAACGCAAGGCGCACGAGGATGACGCTACCATTGATCAGTTACGCTCACAAGTCGGCATGTCGCGTGAAGAAGCCCACACTCTCGTCAAACAGGAAGGATTAGACGGATTACGGATTCGTGTCGCCGCCAAACTGTATGCAACCGAATTCCTGACGAGCGGAGAAGCCGCAGACCGCGTAGGCCTGCGCAATCGCGGTTTGTTGCTCCAGTTCCTCGACGAGAATCACATTGAGCCTGTGCCGGATCCCACGAAGAGCTCAGAACGTATTAGAGAAGAACTCGATGAACGGATGGAAGTTCGGTTAAAACGTTGGCAATCACAATAGCGATGGCTATTGAGAAGGAGAGGCCTCTCGCCGCCCATCATTGAGGAGAGAGCGGCGAGGGCTATGACCGTATACGGTTGACGGTGGACCGTACACTCCCATTTGCCGTTTACTAGCACTACGAGGCTATACCGGGCAGGGCCGCAGGCCCCTTGGGCAATTACGCAGGATAAGGGGAAAGTGCCCCCACACCCGCGTCAGTGCCGCGGGGAAAATCGCATCAGAATAAGGAAAAGCCATAGAGTCGTACAACTCGTAGAGTGCCGTCGCGGTCACGATTCCCAGTGCGTTTATGAGTCGTCAAATGGGATGTTGGAATCTATAAGCTAGATGCCGCCTCACACCTCGTGACGACTCAATGACTCACACAGACAAGGAGGAATCCCATAAATGGCAGAGAATAACAAATCAAACGAAACCAAAGGGGCCTTCCCTAAAACACTGTTGAGAGGGCACCGCATGGGTTCCCCGCCGGCACACGCAGTTAATTACCCGCATCCATAAGATGGCTGTTCTGAATGGCCCGATTTAACCGCGCTCCATCCCATAATTCGATATGAAGTTTCCGGGCGAGTTCAATAGCGTTCGGGCTGAATTGGGCATTTGTGACTACCATGCCACGAGTGCCGTTGTAATAAGGAACAGCCGCAGCGACTTCTTGCACAGCTTTGATTCCCACTGTTTGGCTGTGGCGTTTGGCCTGAACCACAATGCATTCCGTTCCCTTATTGAGAATTAAATCCGCTCCATAGTCACTACTGCCCGGTGTCAATCGAACGTCGTAACCCATTTCCTGAAAAAGACTCGCTAGAAACCGTTCAAATTCTTGCCCAGACATGGAGTCGATGTCGGAGGCCGGAGAGCTGGCCGTATATGTGCGATAGGAGTAGGTCATCGAAGGGTTGGCCGCATCATATGTGCGATAAGTGGTGTGAGTGGTGTATTTTCGCAATAATGTCCGACTACGCCAATGCGAACGCACGTGCCGGTATAAGCGATATAGGCGATACAAGAGGTAGAGCGCAACGCTATCGCCAATAATTGTGAACACCGTATTCATACTTGATGAACGGCCCCTTCCTGTATCACATTGTGCCTGATCCACCTCTGTTTGGATACCCAATCAAAAATTATTTTTCATTAGGTACACCGTATACCTGGGGGTGTACCGTATACGTATCACCAGGAACAATATTTTCCCTTTCTGTAACAGAAATAACACTTGTAACACACACCATGCTATGTTACACTACAGTTGTAACAGTAATTTGAATTAGCGTTACACCTATACCGGGAGGGATACGCGATGGCAAATGTAGCGGCTTACCTGCGGGTCAGTACCGCGAATCAAGCCGAAGAAGACAAATTCGGGATTGCTGCCCAAAGGGAAAGCGTCGAAGGCTGGGCGCGGCAACATGGGGATACGATTGTGGCCTGGTTCGAAGACGACGGGATTTCCGGAGGCACCTTGGCCCGGGCAGGCCTCCAAGACCTGATTGCCGCCGCCGAAGGGGAAACATTCTCCGCGGTCCTCGTGGCGAAGATGGACCGGATTGCTCGGGATCTCATGGCGCAACTGTGGATCGAAAAGGAGCTCCTAAAACATAACGTGGAAATCATCAGCGTAGCGGAACCGTTTCGGGGGCAAGATCCGGCCAACGTCCTCTTTCGGCAGGTGATTGGCGCCTTTGCCCAATTCGAGAAATCCCGGATTGCGGAACGGATGGGCGGAGGACGGCTTGCCAAAGCCAGAACGGGAGGCTATGCCGGGGGTCAGGCTCCGATGGGTTACCAAGCACAGCGGGGACAGAAAGATTTGACGGTCAATCCGGAAAAAGCCGAAACCGTGCAAACCCTCTTCCAATTGCGAGCCGATCATCCAGAGTGGTCCCTGCGTCAACTGGCTACGGCCTTGAACGAGGCCGGGCACACCACGGCGCAGAACAAGCCGTTTCACGCCATCCAAGTGCAACGGGTGTTGGCCCGGCAAAATTTTTATCAGGGGACGTACCGCTACGCCACGGTGGAAGTCCCCGGCCGCCATGTCCCGATCTTGGGCCAGACCGCCTCTTGAGCCCGCAAGAGGTCGCGGCCTTTTGTGGCGTGGCCCCGGCCACGGTCACCCGTTGGCTGCGGGAAGGCCTCTTGCCCGGGCAACGGTTGCAAGGACGCTGGCGGGTAGGGGTAAAGGATTTGCAGACGTTTTTAGGGAGGGATGATGATCATGGCGACGATTGTTAGAGAAAAGGAGGCCCCTATGACCAAGGGCTTGAGTGGCAGCGAAATTCATTATCTGGAAACATGGTTAGGGCTCACTCTAAACGACCCGCTTATTCCCGATATACTGAGTTATTCAGGCTTTTCGGCTCTGACAGCATCTGGTATCAAAGCTATCCCTGTTGTCAACAGAGACGAGCCCGGCGTTCCCCCATCAGGGCAAGGCAAAAGAAGTAAAACGTCCTCGCATAAGGCACTTCGACCGTCTGCGTTTAATGCGGAGGCCTTGAGTTACCTATCTGCCGAAGAAGAGTATTTTTACCGACAGGCAGTGGATGGCGAACAACATTCCTCAAACAATTTACAAGGGCCAGCAGGAGCCTTTTTTGCCCACCGCCGGGGTGAGCTACTCATAGCCGCTATGACCATCGCCCATACTATCTTTGGCACCCAAGGCCGTGAATTTCTTCACTGGACACGCCGATACGCTCTAATCAAATACAGTGGATCCCCGCGCAGAGGGCGTCCTATCGACCAATGGCTGATGAACTGGGAAGACCCGGTACAAGCTCCCCTCCGCCAACGCACGTCTCCTGATAAAATAGCGAAGCTGCAAGAGCAGCGGCAGCAGATTCGCCTGGAATTTTTAATACAGTGGCAAGCCTTAGAGAAAGCTTTGGGATTGGATGCCACCAAAACACTACCAGAACTATGGTCCGCCAAAAAACGTGCCTTTTACGAAGAATTGTGGGCATCTAATCCCACCCACGCGCATTGGGCAAATGCATCCTTTTTCCCTAACGGATTCCCTGCCATGACCCAAGAGACTCTTATTCAATTGTTGCACCCTCGAAAAGATGGACGATTGGATTGGGATCCCTGCCGATATGCACTGACCGATCCATTTGATTGGCTTATCGCTCTATATAGTCACCAACCTATTGATGACCCGCAATATCAGGAAATGAGGCAAAAGCAGCACCAACAACTCGCCGCAAGCCTTCCAGATCCCCTTGTGGATCAGTGGATGATGGCGGTCGCCCGTGGTGAATATAACGCAAATGATCCGAACGCTTTAACCCGGTTCTTAAAGGCAACCGGAAAACCTTTATGAAAGTTGTTGACACCCCGTGTTTTTTCTGGCAGAATACTCGTGAGGTATTTATGTCTAAAATTAGGTTTAACCTTTAACAAATTCACAGCGCCTGATGGGGCGCTTTTTTTATTTTGCGAAAGGAGTACAGGAATGTTGCGACTCACATTTTACCGCCAACAGCGTGGCTGGTCGAAATCTCGACTTGCGCGTGAAGCCGCTTTAAATGCGAGTACTGTCGGGCTTATCGAAAACAAACGTTTGCGTCCTTATGCAACTCAAATGGTGAAACTCGCCACTGCCTTGGGGGTGCCTGCGGATGAAGATCTTCTTGCGGAAGTTAGCGAACATTGAGTGCTGGCGGCGGCATTGCACGTCTTGCCCATTTCCGATGACCTATTGGGAGAAATAGCCAACGCTTCAATTTCCGACAAGCAACAACCCCCCCCGCCAGCGCGTGCGAGGGGCAATTCCCCGCTGGCCCCGAACCAGCGGAAGGAGGCCCGAAATTGAATTCTTCTACTGCTAGTAGTAATATACCAGAAATGATCCCAATTCGTCCCCATCCGTACCAAGAAACGGCCGTTGCCGAGGCCGAGAAAGCGTTTTCTAACGGACTACGGCGGATTATCGTGGCGATGGCAACCGGGACTGGAAAAACGATCACCGCGGCACTCATTATCCAGCGTGTACTCCAACGGGAGCCACAAGCCCGGATTCTCTGGCTCGCTCATACTGAAGAATTGATCGCCCAAGCGGCACGCACTCTACGCTTATTTTTCCCCGACCATCGCGTTGGGATCGTCATGGCCGACCAGAATGACCCGGCGGCACAAATTGTGGTGGCGACAGTGCAAACCGCGTCTATAGAGGCTCGGTTTCGTCAAATGGGCAGCGTCTTCGACCTCGTGGTGGTGGACGAGCTCCAACATTCTTTGTCTCAAACATACCTCCGCCTACTGGATTGGCTCCGTGCCTTTGACAACGATGGCCCCCGGTTAGTAGGGCTCACGGCTACCCCGGAACGCGGTGATGGTCAAGCACTGTCGAAGGTATGGCAAAAAGTGGTTTTCGTTTTCAGTTTGCCGGAGGCTATTATGCGAGGCTTTCTTTCAGATGTGCGCCCCATTGCGGTCCCGCTCAACATCGATCTCGATGCCGTGGCAATGAAGGGAAAGGACTTCGACCCGGATGCATTGGGCGATGCCCTTCTCAAAACAAAAATCGCAGAAACCACTGTGGAAGCCTATCTCACCCACGCATCTGACACAAAGAGTATTGTCTTTGCAGCGAGCGTTGCTCAATCTCGTAGAACTGCGGATGTGTTCAACAAACAAGGAATCGTCGCCGCCTCGGTTGACGGGAGTATGTCAAAGGCTCGACGGCGAGCCATTCTTGCCGCATTCCATGGAAATAAAATTAGGGTTTTGGTAAATTGCCAACTGCTCGTTGAGGGTTATGATGAGCCGGATGTCGAGACCGTCATCATTGCCAGGCCCACACAAATCAAATCGCAATATTTGCAAATGCTAGGCCGAGGTACACGCCGAGCTCCGAACAAGGCCGTGTGCACAGTCATTGATTTCATCGGCGCCACGCAGCGTCATTCGCTCATCTCATCCCCAGTCCTATTCGGCCTGGATCCCCAAGATACCGCCCAATGGACCGTCACCGAAGCCATTCAACACAAAGCTTCCCAAGGAACTGATGACCTTTTAATCCAGCGGCTTTTGCAAACACAAGACAATAGCCACCACATACAACCTGCTATGCCGCTGCACTGGCTGCCAGCGGGAGATGGTTGGCTGGTTTCAGCAGGCTCGGCAGGGGCTGTCGTCATGCAACCGCGGGGGGAGGGTTGGCACCTTGACCTCGTAAATGGTCGCATCGTAGAGTCCTTAACTCCCGTCCCCGTTTGGCGTGAACTCGCCATCGGTATTGCCGAGGATGTGGTTCGTCGAGCGGCAGCTTTAACCTTCGCGGATCCGAATGCACGGTGGCGGCTGAAAGCGGCTACAGAAAAACAGCTGCGTGTCCTGAGTCGTTGGGGCATTGCGTCATCTCACAATATGACTGCTGGTGAGGCCTCCGATGCCATCACGCTGGCGGCCGTGCAAGGGGGGCGGCGTAATTGACTTCTTGGCATGAGACCACCAACCAACAAAAATGCCCGATTTGTGGTCATGATTCGTGGTGTCGCCTATCGACAGATGGAACCTGGGCTATTTGTCGGCGATTAGATACAGGTGACGGAGAATATCGACAAGACCGAAACGGAGCGGACTTTTGGCTTTATCGATTGAATGAAGACAGTTCTTACAGTACATTCACCGGGGAACCGTGGGAATCCGATCCAGATACGCCGTGTGCTAATGAAAAGGTTCGCGATGCCGTATATTCCTCGCTGCTTCGGCTATTGAATTTAAGCTCAGCACATCAACACGCATTGCTAAAACGAGGGCTGTCCAAGGACATTATTGAAGCCAACGGTTATCGCACGTATCCGGTTCAAGAACGCAGTGCATTATCCAAGGCACTTTTAGAACAGTTTGGGGAGGCGACGCTCCGTACCATCCCGGGAGCTTACGTCAAAACTGAAGGCAAACGCTCCTGGTGGTCACTGGCCGGAGCGCCGGGCCTTCTTATCCCGATTCGTAATGTGATGGGGCAAATCGTGGCACTCAAAGTGCGAGCGGATGAGGAAACATCCTTCCCGCGCTATTCTACAGTGAGTTCCCGGGCCCATGGCGGCCCGGGGCCTGGTGCATTGATCCATGTGCCACAGCACGGAAAAATCGATACGATGACGGTTCGCATTACCGAAGGAGAACTCAAAGCTGACATTTCGCAATATCGATCTGGACTCATGACCCTATCGGTACCCGGTGTCAGTAATTGGCGACTCATTATACCGATTTTGCAAGCGCTCGAGGCCCATACCGTGCTTGTGGCTTTTGACGCTGATAGCCGCACTAATCCGCATGTAGCAGCAGCACTCGAACGCACTCATACCGAATTGGCCGAAAGAGGATGGGATGTCCACATTGAAACCTGGCCGACTGCCTGGGGAAAGGGTATTGATGACATCTTGGTGGCGGGACATGTCCCCGAAACGGAGGATAAACCGCACTCCATTTTTGAGAAACTGACGCAATCCGATGCCGAGCCGGAATTCCTTATTCGCCAAGTGCTCGGGGAACCAGACACTTTAGGGGCTCTGGCCTTGGCTGCTGAAACGGATACGGCGCAATGGGAAAGCTGGATCCTAACATTGCGCGATACTGGGGCGAAGAGTACCACCATTGATGCGTTAAAACGTTCTGTCACGGCAATCCGACGGGATAAACGCGGTTTGCGCATCGCACAAAAAGGGGAACGTCCGGACCCCATTCGAATTCGGGATCTTGTGTCGGATGCTCCGGTCCCAACAGACGCCATTGTGCCGCATGGATGGTCGCTAAGCTCTCTGGGGGTCTTCGAGGAAAAACGGCGAATTAATGCCGACACCAATGAACCGGAAGTTATCTTAGCCGCCATTGCGCCGGTACCCATCGTCATTACCGGCCGACTGCGCGATGTAGCGGATGGCACGGAGTCAGTGCGGCTGGAGTGGCCACGGGACGGCCGCTGGATTCATACCACGATCCGCCGCGCTATTATTGCCAGTGCACGGGCTTTGGTGGATTTGGCCGATCAAGGCCTTCCAGTCACCACCAACACAGCGAGTGCCTTGGCGCAGTTTCTCGCGGACTTCGAAGCAGCTAATATTCATGTACTTCCCCGTGCTCAAGTGTCGGCCACATTAGGATGGCAACGCACTGATTCGGAAACACCAGCTTTTCTTTGGGGACACACCCTCCTGCGCCCAAATGCTTCTCCCATCACCTTGGGCGGCGATTGTTTAGATGGGATCAGTCCCCATCAATGGGATAGCCAAGCCATCACCTTTCATGGAGCCGATAACGGAGACGCGGAGGTCGCAAACGCTTTTCATGCCCAAGGCTCGCTGGAATCGTGGAAGACGGCAATACAAGCTGTGGCCCCCTACCCCCGAGCGATGATGGCACTTTACGGTGCACTGACCGCGCCGTGTCTCGCATTGCTAGGGGCGCCCAACTTCATCATGGATTGGGCCTTTACCACATCAACAGGCAAGACAACGGCTCTACGTATGGCGGCAACGTGTTGGGGCAATCCGGATGAACGCGATGTCGGTAGTGTACTGGGGACGTGGGATGTCACTCGCACCTGGATTGAACGTATGAGTGCAGTGCTGAATGGATTGCCGCTTATTTTAGACGACACTAAACGAGCACGCCATGCCAAACTTGTCGGCCTGACCCTCTATGATGTGGCTTCGGGGCGAGGGCGTGGTCGCGGAACTCCGCGTGGTATGCAGCGGGCCGGTTCCTGGACCACCGTCCTCTTATCCACCGGAGAAAGTCCCGCTGTTCAATTCACGCAAGATGGCGGGACTCGAGCGCGAACCATCACCTTATGGGGAGGCCCATTTGGGCGCCCTTCCCAAGAAACGGCACGGGTGATAACGCAGTTGGATACCAGTTTGCGATCCCACTATGGTCATGCCGGTCCACACTTTGTCCAATGGCTTCTCAACCATCGGGACGATTGGGAAGCGTGGCGTGCACTGTATCGAAGTGTTGTGAGCACTTATCAAGCACGAGCTGCAGACAATGCCGTAGCCATTCGGTTTGCGTCATATTTTGCTGCCATGGATCTGGTAGCCCAGTTGGTGCATCAAGCCTTAGAACTGCCTTGGGATCCGACTAATATCCTCGAAGCCGCATGGACGGCAGCCGTTGAAGAAAGCCAGGAAGCGGATCGCGCGGCACAAGCCTTGTCTGCTGTAATTACCTGGGCTGAGCTGAACGCCACTACGTTCTGGGGACGCCATTTTGATCATTACGATATGGCGCATACACCGCCAAAAGGATGGTCCGGCAAGTGGGATGCGGACGAGAATTGGCAGGTCATTGGGATCTCCGCTCAACGCATTCAAGAAGTCCTTACCGATATGGGATGGGACGTCAGCGAAATCGATGGCCTCATCCGCACCTGGCGGGATCGAGATTGGCTAGATACCGACAGTGATCGAAAGCGTTATACCAAGCGAATGCGGGTAGGCGCGGAATCTCCGCGGTTAGTGGCTATTCGCCGGGTAGCGATGGAGGCGTTGCCGTAGGCATGTGGGAACAGTGGGAACAGAGTGGGAACAAAAGTGGGAACACCTCTAACCCTTATATATCAATACTTTTAAGAGATTTAAGATCCTTGTTCCCACGTTCCCACCTTCTGACCCCTTATTAGGGGAAAAGAAAAAAATAGCCGATCTTAACCGATCATTTTTTTCCTAAAATCTATGCACAAAAAATTGGTGGGAACAGTGGGAATGTGGGAACAAACTCCCGAAACCCTTACCCCATATAGAATTTTGCGTTCCCACATAACGGCTATTTGGTGGGAACAGACCCCCCAATTTGTGGGAACAGCACTGTTCACAGTGTTCCCACAAACTTAGAAAGGATGATCGTGCGTACCCAAATTGTATCAGTTTACTCGAAGGCCCAGATGTTGCTGACGCAGTTCCTGAATGCCATCGAATTCCCACAGGAGGCAACCCATGACGCATAAACTCGTGGCAATCACCTGCCCACATTGCCATAAAACCTTGGTGGAGGCCCCGGCAGGTACCCAAGCGTGGTGCCCCGGCTGCCACCAGTGGACAGACCAAAAAGACCCTGAAAGGAGGCCCAACAGTGGCACGACCCACTAAACTCACCCCGGAACGGCAAGCCAAGCTCGTCGAGGTGATTGCCG
>JAJZZP010000190.1 GCA_021797515.1 Bacillota bacterium
AGAATCAACGGATTACAGGGCGCTCCATTTCGCTCAAAGATATGGATAATGAATAGCTCTCACGCTCGTCATCGCAGAACCAGACTTTACCACAAGAAACATTTGGTTAGGGTGCGAAATACGGGTTGTAATGCAATGGAGATGCAACAATTTTTTGGCTGTAAAGATATTGATCTGGGGATTACGCCATCAACAAACATGCTGCCAATTCGACGTTTCAATCTAGACACGGGTGAGAGTAAAGACCTTACGGCGGTATGGGTCAGATTTCCAGATCTGTCTGTTTCTCCTCTCGCCCAAAGATATACATGTATCGATACGGGGACCTATTTGTACCAATCAATTCACAGCGGGTACCAGGCAAGAATCATTGTCGATGCCGATGGCGCTGTGATTGAATATCCGGATGCATGGAAACGACTGTAGCATTAGCTAATGTCGAGTGGGAACGGTCAGGTGTTGCGGCAAAGGACCAGCATCTCCCCAATACGGGATTAGAGAATTTTCGGGGGCAAAGGTGCCTCAAGGGAATTTTCTCAAACACATTGAATATGCCCGTCAAAATATACGTGTTAATGCGATTTGCCAACCCATGATTCCGCTAGGGCGTTTGAGTGAAGTTAAAAATATCGCACGCCCAATTGTGTGGGTGTGTTCTGAGGATGCGTCCTCCATGACAGATCACATCATGAATGTTGACGGCGGCGTGGCGTCACATGGTTAAGTCCGCGCCATTAGGGCGCTCTCGGGGGAGAAACTCCCGTAGGATTCCATGAGGCAGATAGCAGTCACATCCACAGGACGGTCCCGTGTCGCGGCGCGCCGTACCGGATGCTATACTAAAAGCTAAGAGGAGGTGGGTCCCATGGCGGTCGAACGCGAAGAAATTCAACGCCTCATCGAAACCATTCCCCAGGAACGCTTGCCCATGCTTGATCGTATCGTGCGCTGGTTAGCGAGTGACGGTAGTGGACGTGAACTGATTTGGGATCCGGACGAAGTGGCCTTGATCCGTGACATGGTTGCCCATCGGAACAGCGAGCAGTTTTTTGATGTGGATGAAGCGGATCGATATCTGAGGCATTTCGCCCGGGATGACGAGACTCCGTCCGAACCCTGATGCCGCGTATTCAATTTGCTCAACGAGCCCTGCAGGATTTGAGGGAATACGACCGCTGGCGTCGTCGACAGCACCGCGGTTGGCAACCGGTGGCTATCTTGTTGCGACAGACGGTCACCGCCTATCTGCAGCGCTTTCCAAACTATTCCCAGCTGCCGTTTCGCGCCATCACGATCGATTCGCGCCGGCCGGTCGACCTCGAGTCCCCCGACACGGTGGTCTCGGACCGCATTCGCCGGCCTGGATGGGGATCCGACCTTGCTGGCGGGTTGAGATGCACTGATTGCCCCGCTACCCAGGGGGTGCGCGCCGCCTTACGGTACAACAATTCATCTGCCTCAAAACGGATTTTCTGACTTTATCTCATATCCCCCATCCCCGCAACAATGTTGTGCTAAAATGTTCTTAATCGAAGACGACAACCCAGTCTTCGCTGTCATATTTCCGACAGGGCGGGGCACGCCCAGTGCGCCTGAGGAGCACCCTCTGGTGGACGAACGGCAAACTCCCTAACAAGCGATGGTGCAAGGAAGCCCGATTCGTGAGGATCGGTAATGCCCCGGATTTATCCGTGGGGAGGATGTCAAACGACGAGGTCAAGGACGCTCTCGAGGCAGATAAATGGAATCTATCTGCGCGAGGGTGTTTTTGTGTTTACAGAGCTATCCCTAATTCGGGAAAGTCGGGTGCGCCAGCCAGTGAAAGCGCCAGTGGTGGCACCGGTCGCATGATTCTGGTTTGAAGAGAGGTGGTACATATGAAGACAACGCCGATTACCAAATGGCATCAAAGTCACGATGGCAAACTTGTGGAATTTGGCGGATTCCAGATGCCCATTGATTACGGATCGATTATGAATGAACATGCCGCAGTGCGGGACAAGGTGGGAATTTTTGATGTCTCCCATATGGGAGAGTTTCTCGTGCGGGGACTGGGGACATCGGAATACCTGGATAATTTGGTGACCAATACGCCTTCGGGACTAGAAACAGGACAGGCTCTCTACTCCCCGATGTGTTACCCCGACGGTGGCACCGTTGACGATTTACTAATATATCGGATGTCAGATGCTGAATTTATGATGGTCGTCAATGCGTCGAATATTGACAAAGACTGGGCCTGGGTTATGGACCACAAGTCCGCCTGGCCACTGGTAGACTTGACCAATGTATCGGATGAAACCAGTTTGCTAGCCATACAGGGGCCTAAAGCACGTGATCTGCTGCAACCTTTGACCACAATTAATTTGTCGGAACTGGCTTATTACCATTTTGTCCCTGGAGCCATGATTGCGGGTGTTTCGGCGCTATTATCCCGTACAGGGTATACAGGAGAAGACGGGTTTGAGCTTTATGTAGCCTCCTCTGAAGCGTTGGCATTGTGGGAAAAATTAGTGGATCGAGGTGCCGTTCCGATAGGGTTGGGGGCGCGGGACACTCTGCGCTTAGAGGCTCGGTTGCCCTTATATGGACACGAATTGTCGGAATCCATTACACCGTTGGAAGCAGGCTTAGGCCCATTTGTACGCTTGAAGAACAAGGCGGATTTCATTGGCCGCGATGCGCTCGAACGACAGAAAAGTCAAGGATTGACCCGTAAAATTGTGGGTCTGGAGATTCAGGGAGGCATTGCCCGGGCTGGTTATCAGGTAAGCGATGCTACAGGAAAAATCGTGGGAATAGTCACTTCCGGAACATTTTCGCCGACATTGAAGACGGCTATTGCCTTGGCTTTGGTGCCCTTCGAATTGGCCTCCATTGGCACCCGTTTAGCGGTTAACGTCCGTGGTCGAGAAGCCCCGGCCACCGTAATAAAAACCCCATTTTACAAGCGGGGCTAGCGTTACTGTCTCGATACGATTTAGGGCACGGGAAAAGTGGTGCACCAATTTGATATCCAAGGAGGATCATGATGAATTTACCGGAAAACCTTCGGTACACGACGGACCATGAGTGGATTGACGAAGATGGCCGTGTCGGAATTACCGAATATGCCCAAGACGCATTGGGTGATGTGGTCTTTGTTGAACTGCCCCAAGTTGGCAGAGCGTTGAAAGCGGGTGAAGCTTTTGGGGTGGTGGAATCAGTGAAGTCGGTTTCCGATTTGTATAGTCCAGTAACCGGTATCGTAGTGGCAGTAAACACAGAACTTTCGAGCCAACCGGAATTGGTGAATTTAGATCCGTATCGGGCGGGATGGATCATCAAGTTGAACCCAGCAATGGATTCCGCCGATTTGTTGCTCGCAGATGCCTATAGAAGTCAAATTGAAGGAGCCTAAAATTGCGTTATATACCGCACACCCCAAAAGATCGGGAACTTATGCTGGAGAGGTTACAAATTTCATCACTTGATGACCTATTCAGCGACATCCCCGAATCGGCCCGACTTAACCGCCCCTTGAATCTGCCGCCGGCACTCAGCGAACTAGAACTTCGCCGCCATCTTAGGGAGTTAGCCCAAAAAAATCAGAGTGCCGAAGACTTAGTCATGTTCTTGGGTGGCGGGTTTTATGATCGTTTTATCCCGTCTACTGTAAGTGCGATTGCGAGTCGGGGAGAATTTGCTACGGCCTATACCCCTTACCAGGCAGAACTATCGCAAGGAACCCTGGCCGCCATTTATGAATTTCAAACCATGATTGCCGGACTAACTGGCACTGCTGCGGCCCAGGCATCCATGTATGATGGAGCGTCCGCCGTGGGAGAGGCGGCATTGCTGGCGCTGGCACATACCAAACGCGCTCGAATAGTGGTGCACCAAGGTGTACACCCTGATAGTCTTGCGGTGGTCAGAACCTACGTGGAATCGCGTGGGGGTTCTGTAAATGTGGTCCGGAGCGTACACGAACTAGAAATTGTTATCGCCAGCGGTGACCCAGCAGCCGCGGTTATATGGCAGTATCCTGACATGTTGGGCAGGATTCGCGGGTTGGAATCCGTGATCGAAATCGCCCATGGCCATCAATCCTTGGCAATTGTGTCGTCGGATCCCATAGCACTGGCGTTATTAACCCCTCCAGGGGAAATGGGTGCCGATGTGGTAGTGGGCGAAGGGCAACCACTAGGCAACCCTTTGAATTATGGCGGCCCGACGTTTGGGTATTTTGCGGTGCAGGCACCGCTAGTGCGTAAAGTGCCGGGGCGGTTAGTTGGCGCTACAGTAGATGGCAAGGGTTCTCGGGGGTTTGTGTTAACTCTTCAGGCTCGAGAACAACATATACGGCGGGGCAAGGCTACGTCCAATATTTGTTCGAATCACTCGCTCAATGCCTTGATGGCGACGGTTTACATGGCATCACTGGGACCTCAGGGAATTCGGGATGTAGCCTTGCTCTCTACTGCCAAGGCCCATTACTTGGCCCAGCAACTGACAAATTGTGGGCTGACCATGGCTTTCCCTGATGAGCCATATCTCTATGAATTCGCGATAAAGGTTCCCGGTTCGGTGTTGGAGTTGAACCAATTTTTGTTGGACCGGGGGTACTTGGGCGGGTTTGACCTCGGGCGATGGGAACCCGAATGGGCAGGAATTTGGCAATTGGCAACAACCGAAAAGCGTACCAAGGAAGAATGCGACGGATTCTGTGAGGAGGTATCGCGATGGATGTCCCGGTGATCTTCGAGAAATCGGTTGAGGGAAGGCGCGGAATCACATTGCCAGCCAGTGACGTTCCTTTGCCTGATCTGGAACAAATATTGCCACAAAAGTATATTCGGCAAAGCCCGACACATTTGCCGGAAGTGTCAGAGTTTGATGTGGTACGGCATTACACTCATCTGTCGACTTTAAATTACGGGTTAGACACCGGGTTTTATCCTCTAGGATCGTGCACAATGAAATACAACCCGAAGATTCACGAATGGGCTGCAAATCTTCCGGGTTTCGCTGCTCTGCACCCGTTGCAACCGGAGAGCACGGTACAAGGAATCTTAGAATTGTTACACAATCTTGAACATGCGTTAGCCGAGATTGCGGGAATGGATCGGGTGACTCTTCAACCTGCTGCCGGGGCCCATGGTGAATTGACAGGAATTTTGATGATCAAGAAATATCTCGAGCACCGAGGAGACTATCGTACTACGGTATTGGTTCCGGATTCGGCACACGGGACCAATCCGGCAACAGCTGCCATGGCTGGTTTCAACGTGAAAGAAGTGCCTTCCAATAGTCGGGGTGGAGTGGATGTTGAGTCACTGAAAAACATGGTAGGTCAAGACACTGCGGCATTGATGTTGACCAATCCTAACACTGTTGGCCTCTTTGAAGAAGATATCGTAGAAATCGCGTCGATTGTGCATGATGCAGGAGGCCTCTTGTATTACGATGGTGCCAACGCAAACGCCATCATGGGTAAGGTGCGACCGGGGGACATGGGATTTGACGTGGTGCATTTGAACCTTCATAAAACATTTTCTACTCCTCATGGGGGCGGGGGGCCGGGAGCCGGTCCGGTAGGGGTAAAGGGCGAATTAATTCCGTTTTTACCGCGTCCCACGATTCATTGGGACAATGGCCAGTGGCGATTATCGGATGAAAGCCTGGATACCATTGGGAAAGTGCGCTCCTATTACGGAAATATTGGCATATTAGTGCGGGCCTACGCATATTTGCGCAGTCATGGAGGGGAAGGATTGAAACAGGTATCCGAAACCGCCGTGCTGAACGCCAATTATTTATTGGCCCTGATCCAGGATCGGTATTCTTCACCGTACTCACGTCGCGTTAAGCACGAATTCGTCATTTCTTTGACCGACCAAAAACGTCGCGGAGCCAGGGCGCTTGACGTCGCTAAAAGGCTGATCGATTTTGGATTTTATCCGCCAACCGTCTATTTCCCACTGGTCGTAGATGAAGCCCTGATGGTCGAACCGACGGAAACTGAATCCAAAGAAACATTGGATCGATTTGCTGAGGTTCTTTGTCAAATTGATCAGGAAATCGACACTGATCCCGAACTCTTGCATGGCGCACCTCATAACACGGTGGTTGGCCGACTCGATGAAGCGTTGGCTGCACGTCAACCAAATCTAAAGTATGTCAAACCCTTAGCAGATGATCGGTGATGGTCGCGGGGGTCAGTAAATCTTGTTTCATGGGGAGGGTTTTAACAGTGTGACGGCAACCTCTTTAAAACTAGTCTAAACAATATGGATAGTTTTGTTAGCATTGGAGAGGCGGCCCAAGCGCTGGGGGTTTTCTATCACCACCTTACGGCGTGGGGAACGTGAAGGAAAACTCATCTCGGAACATACGTTCGGCGGCCGCCGTCGCTATAATTTGGCGAAGATGTGTCCCGAATATTTCCGGGCGGCGCCCGATGTGACGCACAAAACCGTGGCCTATGCGCGGGTATCCAGCCATGATCAGAAAGACGATCTGAAGCGGCAAAAGCCGGTGTTGGAGCGCTATTGTGCCCGCCCAGGGCTGGAGGTTAGAGGTCGTGGCCGATCTCGGGTCGGGGATGAACTACCACACGAAAGGTCTTAAACGACTGCTGAATGATATCCTGGCCGACCGCATCGGTCGGCTGATCATCACCCACCAGGACCGTCTCTCACGCTTTGACGCCGACTGGGTCTTTGCGGTTTGCGAAGCCAAGCAGGTGGAGGTGGCGATTCTCAATCAAGGCGGGGACACGCCCTTTGAGGAAGACCTGGCTCAGGATGTCCTCGAAATCGTCACGGTCTTTTCGGCGCGGCTCTATGGGAGTCGTTCGCGCAAGAATCAACAGGTGCTCGACGGCGTAAAACACGCCGTCGAGGAGGCGTCGTCATGAGTCTGGCCCATAAAATTGCCCTCGATCCCAACGAGGTGCAGGAGGCGTATTTCCGCTAGGCCATCTGATCCGACCTGGCCCAAGCCGTCCGATGGCGCCAACTCCATGTCATCAAAGCGGACCCGTGTCCTTGGATGCTCGACGTGACGAAAAACGCCGTGCAGAGGGCGATCATCCACTGGGGCCCAGCGTTGCCGAATGGCTTCGCCGGCATCGTCGAGTATCCCACGTTCAAGAAGAACGGCCATCACGACAGCTTTCCCCTCACCAATGATCAATGCACCGTCCAAGGCCGTAAGGTGCATATTCCGAAACTGAGATGGGTGCGCTTTGTCGGCAACGGGTTGTCCGGCACCATCTCTCGGACTGCTGACCGCTGGCTTCTCCGTATCCCCGTCGAAATCCCGGATCCGCCCATCGTCTCCCCCAAAAACCACGTGGTGGTCGGCGTGGAGTTAGGGGTCGCGGCGCTGTCCACTGGAGAGACGATCGTGGGACCGAAAGCGTCTGGAAAAAACTCCGCCGGGTATCGCAACAGTTCAGTCGGCAGATGGAAGCCGCCAAAGTCCGCGCCGGGCTGAAGCCCGGCCACCCGATCTCGAAAGGGATGTCCATTCCCTGGCCTTGCAACAGGCAAAAAACGCCGCAGCGTATAGCCTGGCTGCAGGCGCGGATTGCGAACATCCGGGCGATGGACGCAATTGACCTCTTAGGATCGACATCTCGTTCTTCCTGGGCGGCCTATTTCAATTAAGTTAAAAGGGATGCGACTTTGCATCCAAAAGGCACCAATACCCCTTCACCGGATTGGTATCGTGCCAAAAATCCATTGGGGGCGCATGCGAGGAGTTACGCATGGTAAGAGCTGAAGCGGAGCAGCTTATAAGGTGTCGTCTTCCAATTGATACTGATAGGTACCGGTGCTGGTAAGATTTTGCAGCAATGTGAGCCGCGCAAACATAGACAGATCATGGAGACCAGACTCATGCATTTCTTCAGTTTGAGATTGGCAACAATCAGTAACCACCGTGACGCGGTAAAACTGGTAAAATGCATCGGACGCCGTGTTACGCACGGCCACATTAGTCCACACTCCTGTCAGGACCACTTCTTCAATGTGCTCTTCGCGGAGGTAAAGATCTAAGTCGGTATATGAGAACCCACTGTGGCGTCGCTTGAGCACCTCGTAGTCTGACTTTTGCTTGAGTTCAGCAAGCTCGTCAATCAATTCTGCGCCCCAGGTACCGCGAATGGCATGAACGGGACGTATTGTAAAATCTTTGTCTCCAATTCGATGGGCGTCTTGGACAAAAACCACTTTCCACTGGTTCTTGTGAGCGAAGTCAATCAACGAGGCGACATTCTGTACAGTTTGTTTCGTGTGCGGACAATATAGCGCATTGTCAGGGTTATTGATGAGGTCATTGATCATGTCAATGACTAATAACGCACGGTTATTCATCGCTTTTCCTCCACATTACCCAGGATCTAGTGACATTGTATCCTCGTCGAATTCAAAACGCAATTTTCCGTCTTCCCTCAAAAATAAAAGTACTTGAAATCGATTCGTTGCCTCAAATTAAAACATACTGAAATCATATCATGAACGAGAGCCAATGGGGTGCGTGTTAGGGGCTAGCCAGCCGACGTCGAATCGTTTGGAAGGCTTTTTGTTCCTCGACCGATGATGGTCCCACCGTTGGTATAGAGATCCGGGGCGTGGACGAGGGTGGGATTGAGCGCGTCCGCCGGGGTTAAGGCTTCGTACTGGGTTTGGAGCGCCGTTTTTTGGGTCGGCAACACGCGGTCGTCTGACAACGCCAGTACCCGTTGATAAGGCGTTGAGGCGCGGTCATACCGGCGGGTGATGCGGGCCCGTGTCATTCTGTGGTCACCGTTTTTTTGCAGCGGCTGGAAAAATTTGTGTAAAGACGCAACGTGGCATAGAGCGCATTCAGCCACGTCACTTGTTCAGATCCCTCATAGCGCAAGTAGCCCACGAAGCGCCGAACGACCGTCCAGTTTTTTGGCTCGACATCACAGCCGTCGTTCTTGTGTTACGTGCGCGAGCGCGTCTACGACCCACTTGCGGGCTTTGTTGGGCAGGGCCGTCGTGTCGGTCCAACTGGTGAGAATGTCGACCATGTCGAGGGTCCACGCAAAATCTCCGCGGGCGGCGCCGCCATCATGGGAGACGAGGTCAATTTCGAGAAAGTCCGGCTGGGTGGCGTCGTCCCATTCAGCCGAGGTCCGCACCGTAATTTGGTGTTTGAGAAGCGTCCCTGACTTGGTGCCACTCCGACCTTTGATCTCCAACCGCGCCGTTCGGCGGGGAGAAAGCGCTTGATCGAGGCAGCACTCATGGCGAGGAGTGGGGGGTAGACCGCCGCATCGAGCGTGAGTTCGCCAAAATGCTCCAGTCGGACGACCAGGTCCGGCAAGAACGGCTGCAGACGTTTACCCGTGAGAAAGTGCAAATTGGCCCAGCACAAAATGAGGGCGGCTTTGGCTTCGGACCCATACGCGGGCTTGCGCCCACGGCCGGGATGCGGCGTGGATGAACCCAGGGCATTGGCGTCCGCAACGCTCGGGCGGCATAGGTGCGGTCATAGTAGCATAACGCCTGCGCTTGATCAAGAATTTGAGATCGTTCGTGCTTCGAGCGTAAGCCGTCTGGGGCCAACGGGCTCGGCGCAGCGATCGAGGAACCAGGAAGCTTTGGGGGCGACCCCGAACCCACCGCCTCAACCCCATCGGGGTTAGGTGGCGGGAGAGTTCATTAATTCGCTACCTTTCGAGGTTGCCGGAGTGTTGGGAACTGCCGGATTTATATTGACAACGAGAATGAAACCCACTACACTGCCCATAGACGCACAACGATGTGCGGCAGTAATTTTGTGGAGAAAAGTCTTATATAGGGCAGCAAAGAACGCTGTTGGAATGAGGGTCACCTCATGCCGCCAGTGCTTTTTTTATGGAGAAAGGCCTAAGTGTGGGGGAAGGGTGGACAGCAGTGGACGTGATTTTAAAGAATGCGCAAATTCCGCAAGGGAATCGGCGTGTCCGCGCGGACATCTTGGTGGCGGACGGC
>JAJZZP010000133.1 GCA_021797515.1 Bacillota bacterium
GTCTTCGCGATGAACACCGCGACCGGAGGGGGCCTTCTTTCGAAACCCATGCCTCGGGATCGGTAGATCGGCCTTCTCCCGTCAGCCTTTAAGACATTTCATAGTTATCCACAACCCGGGATGATAGCATCAGGAAATGGTGGTTTCTCTGTCGAAGAAGTAAGTGCACACAAACCACTTCGAGGAGGACCACCATGTTCAATTTGCAGTCTATCACATCGTACTTTGGGGCGCACGGAAAACTTCGGAAATCTCAACGAACCACGTTGGCGGCCTTGGTGTGGGCATTGATCCGACAACCGTTGTTAGGCATCGCCGCCATGGGGCATAGTCTGGCCATGGCCCATACCACATCCGCCAAACATGCGATAAAACGGGTGGATCGATTCTTGGGCAATACCCGGATCGACTTAGAGGTCGCCTGCGGCGACCTCATCTCGACTGTCATTGGGGCGGCGAAAGAAGTGCATTTGACTCTGGATTGGACCGATCCGAAAACCAAAGATGGGCGCTTTCAAACCTTGAGTTGCAATGTGCGCGCCTATGGGCGCGCGTTGCCCATTGCTTGGGTTACCGTCCGCAAAGACCAACTCAAGCACCACATGCGGGAAGTTGAGCAGGCCTTATGCACGCGCGTGGCGCAGTTGATGCCGTCCTCCTGCCATGTCATCTTGTTAGCCGATCGGGGCTTTGCGACCGTCAATTTTTTTCGTGTCCTCGATGGGCTCGGGTGGGATTGGGTCATTCGCAGCAAAGGCAATATCCTGGTGGACATGGCGAACCGCTGGCGTCCATTAGTATTACTCGGCCAAACGCGTCCCGTCACGTTAGACACGCTCATACGGTACGGCAAAAACGCAGAAGGAGGGGCCTACGCGGGCTGGCTCGTCGTGTATGCCGACTCTCAGCATCGAGATCCATGGTGCTTGATGGTGTCTGCGGGGTTGGCCGACCGTTCGTGGGGACAAATTGTGGCCACGTATGGACAGCGATCTACGTGGGAAGAGTCCTATAAAGACCAAAAAAATGATCCGTTTGCCGGATTTCACATGGATTGCGTCAAGTTAGGGACGGCCGACCGGTGGGATCGTTTATGGCTGGTCTTTGCGTGGGCGTATTATTGGTTGAATATCGCTGGAAGGAGTGTGGAAGTCCACGGGGAAGCGCGCCATTGGCGCGCCAACACCGAGAAGAAACGCACGCACGCGTTGTGGCGTTTGGGTCGTTGGGGGTTAGAACACCATGATCTGACATGGCGCGATATTATCCGGCAGCAAGACGGGTTTCGCAAGCAAATTCCTCCGATTGGAGACACCGCAGTGCCGACGTAAAGCCTGCCGGCTCTGCCTATCGCTCCGAGCCCACCCGGACTCGAAAAGACCTCACGGGACCGGGTGGGCGTGAGCATGCCCCCAATACAGACAATCGGCCCAAATCGCACGAGATCTCCGTCATTCCGGACTCCGGGGCGTTGCGCCGCGACCTCGGCGAGAAATGCTCGGCAAAAATTGCGGAATCATGGGCTTTTTAGCTTCAGTGCTGGTAAAAACTGGGGATCTCTCAGCCCGCGTGGGGCGATCTTCGATAAAGAAGCTCGCGGCGGCGAGCCAGCGGAGGACCTGCACGCCGTTCGACCAATGTTTGACGTTTTTCGCCCGCGTCCGGTATGGGCTATTGACGGATTCTAAGACGTCGGTATTCGCCAAGGATCGCCATAACGTACCCGAGAGGCCTCATGGAGGGACGGTGAGGGTTTCCGCGAGACTTTCGCGCAGACTCGCCGCCGCGGTGGGATCGTCGTGCGCCAGTTCTTGGGCCCGTTTTTCGAGGGCTGCCAGGGCTTGGGGCGCTTCGGGTTCCGGATACGCCTTGCGGAGTGTAAGCGGGACGCTATTTTTGGCCGATACCGCGACGGCATCCCAGACATTGCGTTGTTTATGGGTTGGACCACGCTGAATGCGCAAGCCGGGTCCGAACACCTCGTGTACCCCTTTCGCTAAGGCTTTGGCCCCATCAATGGCCGCTAACTCCCCACCCGGGAAGGCCACGTCGCGATTGCCCAGCTCCGTCAACAAATACTTGACCACCGTGCAGTTTTCCGTGGCATCGATCCCGAGCGCCACGACCACGAGATGCCCGCCGACCCGAATCCCCTCGATCAGGAGAACCACCCCGGTCTGATCTTCGAACCGTCGGCGGAGAAACGGATCCCACGCTAGCTGCGTGGCCGGAATGAAGCGGCGACTGACCGTACTTTTCCTGGGGCCCGCCGTCTCGAAGGCGGCATCGGCAGGGATCTGTTGCCGACTCACTCACCCAAACTGCATGCGTTCTCGTACGGTTTGGGTGACCTGGGTGGGATCTTGAAAGGCATGGTACGTCGCCAGCGGCAGTTCCTCGGGGCTGTCCTGGGTACGGACCCGGGGATGGGTGAGGGGAATTTTGCGGTCACCCAGACGTCAGCCGCCACGGTCGTGGCGGAATCCGAGACGCCCAAAGCGCGAAGACAGCGGTTTGGCAAAAACTGGGGATCGCTCAGGTGCGAAAGGGCCAAAGATACGAATCTGTGCCCGTTCTTTGGCCAGTGACAGGCATTCCTGGTCTTTGTTATTGTTTCAAGCGGCCAATCTGCCGGGCGACAGAGGCTAATTTAATTGCCGGATGCCGTTCTTCTTTGATAAGGCGGAAGATTTCCTGCTGCTTTGAAGATTGCGTCGGTACAAGCACTGTAGCGCTCGCACCGGCTTGATTGATGGCATAGGCTGTGCCCGTATGCTCGTTCACCGCGATGCCCTGAGGCTGATTGCCAGTGGGCAGAGTTTGCTGAACCTGATTGGTTCGGGTATTGATAATGCTGACTTGATTACTTAGGGAGTCATTGACAAAGAGGCGGTGCAAGCGGGGATCCCAGGCCAGCCCGTGCGGGGAGTTTCCGACTCCAATATCTTTGACAACCCGTTCATGTTGGATCATGGCGACTTCATGGGCCCCGCTCACGCCGGTGTATACAACGTCGCTGGCAGGGTTGGCGATGATGTTCCAGGGATGGGGACCGACAGGAAGCGTTTTTTCGACCTGAAAAGTTTTGCCGTTGATGATGGTTATCGAGTCACCCAGCGGGTTGACTTGTTGTGACTTGCTGGCGGCAAAGGGGTCAATTCCGGTATTGGCGGCGTAAATCGTGTCGGTTTTAGGATTAACCGTAACCCCCCAAGGGTTGGGGCCTACGGCTATGGTTTTGATAACCTGATTGGTCTTAAGGTTAATCACTTCCACAGCGTCCTGAGTAATGTTGGATACGAAGACCTGATGCAAGCGCTGGGACACAGCAAGTCCATGAGGGTGGCCTCCCACATTGATTTCTTTTTCCACTTTATCGGTCTTAGCATTAATGACGTCCACGAGCCCCCGTTGAATGTCGGTGACATAGACTGTGCTGGTTTTTTGGTCCACCATCACCGTATGCAACGTACCTCCAATGGTGATGGTGCCGATTTGCTGACCGGTCTTGGCATTAACAACGCTCACCGTGCCATGAGCCAGATTGCTGACGAACAACTTATTCAGACGCATATCGACACCCGCAAAATGAGGAGTGGGACCGACGTCCGTCCATGTGTGCTGCACCTGGTATGATATTGGCGCATGGGAATGGGCTTGGGCCGTATGAGAGGTCAGAAGCGGTCCTGCGGTAAAAGCTGCGGATCCGGCTAGCAGCATGAGCCATTTGCTTTGAGTGGATATGTACATTAATTCGCTCCTCTCTGGGGTTTTTGAATTGTATCCGTGAGCGTGCCTGGATGATGTTGGAAATGCTCACGTTATTCCACTTATACACTGTTTTGATAAGAAAGGGATAAAAATGGAATGAGACAGAGATAGGCAGAAGGGGAAACGCCATGCCGGAACATTGCCCAGGGATCAAAGCCTTCTTGAGGTCTGGCTCTTGTGGGTTAGAGGTTTTAAGGGATCGGTTTTCGCTCAGATATCCAGCCGGGCAAAGAATCGGCAGGCCATCCAAAAGACGGCCGCCGTGTAAATCACGGAATAAGTCAGAATGGAACCAGTTGGCGGGTGAAATAGGCCGAGAGGTCCCATGACCGAGAGCAACAACGGATTGGACTACCCGCCGCTCCATTCAAACAAGGCCCGGCGATATAGTCAGTGGGCATGAGTAGGTTAAGCGAGGAGGAGACGGTGGCGAGAATTAGAGAATCATGGGTAAGTTGACAGATGGATCCTAGAATGAAGTTAATGACAAAAGCAAGACCAACCAGGATGCCGTTGGCGACCTGAGAGAAGAAAATCGAACCGAACAAGGCCAAAAGATTTAATATCCAGCCTTCACTGAGAAAAGCCAAAATGGTCTGAATAAGCGATGAGAAGGGAATGGGTTGGTGAGGGAAGTGGAAACGGATAATCAGAGTCGTGATGAGGACCAATAGAGGAATAACCACCAATTGCATCAGTGCCACCCTTGTCCATTTCCCTGCAATAATCTCCCAGCGTTTCAAAGGCCTGGCCAAAATAATCAGCAAGGTCCCATTGTCGACTTCCGGGGTGACGGAACCGGGCACAATGAATATTGCCATGAATCCAATGAACTGGTTGATGAAAAAGGCCGCCAGTACCTTGTCGCTAAAGATTCTTGTGAGATTCGTCAATGAATTGCCCAGTGCTTGATAAGTTACTTGTTGGCCGATTTCGAAGTCAAAGAGCACGAAAAATCCTACAGTCATGATCCCGACAATCGGCAAAATCTTTCGCCGAATCATTTCATTGATGCTTAAATGGGCCACCAGGCGAACATTACGCATGATTTTCATCCTTTCGCGTAGGGGCAGCTCCGCATATCGGTTCACCCTTTGCAGGCTCTCGAAGAACCATTCTTCCAAGCTTTTTTTGTCTTTTTCTACTTCGTAAACATTAACCCCATGCATGGCTAAAATATTGTGCAATATGAGCAGTTTTTCCCGAGGATACGGAAATTGCCAGTAATGTTCTTTGGGTTGCAAACGGAGATCATGGTGGGCCAATTCTTTAAGACAGGCTTCAGGCACTTGGTCTGGGAATATGTGGTAGCCGTTATGCTGATCGTCCAGTACCGACTCTAAAGTGCCGGTATAGAGAATGTTTCCATGGTCGATTAAGGCAACACGCTCACATAAGTGCTCCATGTTGCTCAGCAAGTGGCTATTGAGAAAAATGGTGCGGCCTTCGAGAGCAAGATTTTATCATCATCGGTCACCTCATCATTCAAGACCAGTACCATGATGACTTCGCTATCTCCCATCCAAATTCCTTTACGTTGGAAAAATTTTCTGTCTAAGTTAGCGCATATGGGGCCCTGCCCACCGTGCCCTACCGATGCCGATCGAGACGGGGCTGGCGGCAAATAAAAAAGCTCCGATATGGGCTCAGGGCTTCAAAATTTACTGGAGCTGACGGTCGGACTTGAACCGACGACCTACGGTTTACGAAACCGTTGCTCTACCAACTGAGCTACGCCAGCGATCTTCACCGATTATACTACCATGCTATACGAGACTCAAGAGAATTGTCGGTCTTCTTAATAACCAATTCTTGTTACCATCTCATAGACTAACAATCATCATATACACGCCAAATGCCATAACCACTCCAGACAACAACCACACCATATTGCGATACCAGCCCCGCATCCGAAATCTGTCAGGCAATGTCTTAAACTCAAGTGCCATTAGAAATCCCAGTACGATAGGCAACAGCATTGCATTCATCACTTCGACATCTACGATTAACCGGACCAAATCTACGCTGGCAATTACCAAAATGGCTCCAGCCACATGTGCTACGGTGTAAATTGTATAAAAAAGCGGCGCCTCTCGAAACTTGTGGTTTAAGCTATGATTAAAACCAAACGCTTCCCCAATGCCCCAGGCTCCGGCCAAGGAGGCCACAAGTGCGGCCACAAATCCGGCACCAAGTATTCCGGCACCAAAAATTAGCTTGCCAGGTGTTTTTCCCATGACCACTTCCAACGAATTGGCAATTTGCGGAATCGATTGGAGTGCGTTGATATGCAAGCGACCCAGTGTTGCAGCCGCAGTGACCACTACCGCGATCATCAGTACTTGGGTAATGATGGCACCAACCGCAGTGTCTACACGAGCCAATTTCAGGTCCTTAGCCGTCCACTTCTTGTCAATGACTGCCCCTTGTTGATAAAAAATCATCCAGGGCATAATGACCGCACCCACATTGGCCGCCAGCAAAAATACATAACTGGAGTGACTTACGGGGACAGAAACCAGACCGTGAACTAGCGAACTCAACCGCGGACGAGCCTCTATTGCGGTAACAACAAAAGCCAACTCCAGGCTGCCCAGTCCGATCCCTATCCACTCAACCCGTTGATACCGACCCGAAATTCCTATGGCCACCAAGATAATCGTGGCAAATCCAACACTTAGCCACGAAGGTACGCCCACCAAAACTCCCACGCCAGCTATCCCGGAAAATTCCGTAATTAAAGCGCCCACCGACGTTAAAAACAACGTGGATACTGATAGTAGTGCCCAACCCCAACCGAATCGCTCACGAATTAATTGGCCGTGGCCACGACCCGTAATGATACCCAAACGCACGGTAATTTCTTGAATTAAGTAGAGAATCGGTACCAGTATAAGCTCGGGCACAATCATTGAATATCCCCATTGCACACCAGATTGCGCGGCAGTCACCACACTTCCGACATCAGTATCGGCCAGCATTACCATAGTTCCGGGGCCAATAATCACTGCGCAACCCACTAATAAGTGGCGCCATTTACTCTTCTTCGCTAATTTTAACTCAGTCGCCCGATCCTCCACCCAAGTTCCTCCAATATAGGATAATGCGAATCATTATCAGAGAAATCGATTAAAATTACGGGGCCAAAAATCCCCTGTGTGGTAGCATGTCATAAATTGTTCTTTTCGCCTATGGACTAAAGGTCATGTTATTGTTACCCAAACGTCCATCGCGAGAGTTATTGGGGTGCTGTTTCTCCTTGAGCAGTATTAGGATTCAATAAAGGACGTTGCGCTTCCGTAAACTCCCCCAGGCAAAATAAGGCAGTCGCTAGGCTATCGAGATCCCGCCGAGGACACCAAAACCCTGACCCAACCAGGCCAATCGTTAAGAGTCACCGCAACCATCGGAGGAACATTTTCCTACTCTTGTTTCGTGTTGGTAAGATACTCTCCTCGTTTAGCGACAAGGGCGGTATAAATAATCATTGCGATGGGCTCCATAGTTCGTGGGTTTATTTATGGGACGTTCATTGGTGGTATTTTCCTTGGACTAGAAAAATTTCACCCGAAGTTAATATGAGGACCGAGACCGCGAAAGATAACCAGGATTTAATCCCGTTTGATGAGTCAACTCCTGCAGGGCATTGATCGTTTTTACGGTCGCAACCCCGTTAACCGGTAAATGTACCATCAATTGAAACTTTTCAGCTGCAACCAACACCTGTCGGGTATAGATTCCCTCCAAAGGGCCCTTATAAACATCGGCTAACCTCAAAAGCCTCTGAACTTCTACGACATCCTGGCCAATATTGCCCAACTTCAACGGACGTCGAATTCTGACAAATGGTGTAATGCCTTCGACAGTCACCGGAGTGCCTACCGATACTAAGGCGTAAACTTGTTCAACATCCCGGTTGAGCATGCGAAAACATCCGTGTGACGCCACCGTGCCTACAGACCAAGGTTTGTTGGTACCGTGAATACCATAAATACCCCAAGGCGTTGAAAGACGCATCCATCGTGTGCCAAAGCCGTCACCCCACACCGCTTTTTGGGTAATGAAAAACTCGCCGCGCGGACTCGGAGTTTCTGGTTTCCCGACAGCCACTGGATAAGTTGAGAAAAGTTTGCTACCGACGTAAAGGTACAGCTTACACTGAACCACATTGATAATAATGTGTGTGGGACTGGTGGCCGTAGCCGTTGCCGATCGGCGCATATGCAGTATTAGTAAACCACCAGCAATGCCGACTGCCAGCAAAATCGTTAAAAGCCGGCGCCGACTTTTCACGGTAGTACCACCTCCCAGGACGACCACACCGTGTACGCCAACCATATTGCAGCCATCACTTTGGCAGTCGGGAAATCCAATAACGCGAGCACGGTTTGGGATCCCCACCATGTGGTCATTGCTCCTGCAGGCATCGTAGCCACCAACAGCGATGGGATCCCATGCACGAAAAGTCTAAATCGATCAACACGAACAATGAACCCGCTTTTCCGGTAACGATACAACTTCCAGACCTCCATCAATCCGAAAGCCGCAATAGGCCACAACACCATTTGCCATGCCATCCACTCGGGTCTCTCATCAATAGGCAGGTCTCGAAAACTCCATGTCAACGTGATAAGGCCAATAAGCATTAGAATCGACGATCCGAGAATTACCAGGCGTCTAACCATCGTTGTCCCCCCTTGCTCAAGCCATATGCTATGGTCGTAAAGATAGACCAAGGAATATCCCCGGAAGTTTTTCAATACCTATTTTCAAGGGTTGTCTGAGAGAGGGTTGGAAATGCGTGCATTGACGTGGGTTACCATCATAAGCAGCGTAATATTATCGTTGCCCATGACGTTATGGGCTTTAGGAATTTCATTTAGCCTGATGACGGCCATTCATGTATTTGCTTTTGTACTAACGGCACGGCTGTTTTTTCTAGCATCTAGCATTGCTAGGTCTCGCCATGACATGATATGGGTCGGAGGGTTCGCTGGTCTCATCGGCTCCCTGGTCAGCCAGTTGTGGATCCATGTGCCTTTGGCGAGGGCTAGCCTGTCGGCGGCGTTTGATCCTTATGGGCCACTCGGGTCCGCGCTGTATCGGCTGGATATATTTTCACCTTGGTGGCCCTTTGTCGTCGTATTGTGGAGCGGTTTGTTCTACGCGACGTTAAGCTGGTCTATGCACCGCTTGTTGCAGTGGCGTCGGCGTTCACGGGTATTTTCGACGCTTTAAAACTTTTGCCCGTAATCCTTGAACTGATCACGAACACGTTCAAGCTCCTCATGGGTGAGCACGTCGGGCTCCCCTATTTGCAATCCAAGAAAGTACAGGTGAGCGACCCATTCGACGTCTAATGCATTGCGATAGGCGTCTCGAATTGAGTTCCCTACCGCAATCAGCCCATGGTTTTTTAGTAAAACGGCATTCCCTTGCCCCAACGCATTAGTAGCACGGTCCGCCAATTCATCGGTCCCATAGGTGGCATAGTCAGCCACAGGAACCTCGTCCCCCACGCGAGCTATTTGATAATGGACGGCCTTGATGGGTCGGTTAAGGGTAGAAAATACCGCGGCGAATAATGAATGGGCATGGACAATTCCCTTAACATCTGGCCGGCGTTGATAGGTCAGTACGTGTAAAGGCACTTCCGACGAAGGAACACGATTGCCTGACGCAATACTCCCCGAGGCTACGTCAATCTCTACCAAATCGGCCTCCAACAACTGAGAAAAATCCATACCGGACGGAGTAATCCAAAAAGTTCGTCCGTCTGGCTCACGAGCACTAATATTGCCTGAAGTTCCTGGCGATAAATTATCGGCTGCAAAACGATGGGCAATCTCTAAGAGTTGTTTCCGCACGGTGACTCCTCTCGGATCGAGGATGCGAGTGGAGCGGAAGACGGGATTCGAACCCGCGACCTTCGGCTTGGGAAGCCGACATTCTACCAACTGAACTACTTCCGCGCACCTTACACTCTAACACCCGCGACCTTCTTGGTCAAGGCCATCTGATATCCTTGGCTTGGTACCTAAAACAGCGGTTGAAGCGGTATCGTGTTAGCACGTTCTCTCCCCACCGAAACCAGCACCATTGGCACCCCAATGAGGGTGCTGATGCGCTCAAGATAGTGGCGGGCGGCCACAGGCAAATCCGCATACTTCCGCACGGCACCGATCGGCGTCTGCCATCCCGGCAAGGTTTCATATTCCGGTTCCACGTCGTCCAACCCTTCGGCATGGTCGGGAAATTCGTCGATCCGCTCCCCGTGGTACCGATACGCCACCGCGATTTTGACCTCCTCCAGCATATCCAAGACGTCGAGCCGGGTCACCGCAATGCCGGTGAACCCATTCACTCGTGCCGCATGCCGTAGCGCTACCGCGTCCAACCATCCGATCCGCCGCGGACGTCCAGTCGTGGTGCCATACTCATGGCCCCGATCGCGGATATCACTTCCCAGCGCGTTGCGCAACTCGGTGGGAAATGGCCCATCCCCGACGCGACTCGTATACGCCTTGACCACGCCATAAACCTGACTGATTTTGGTCGGCCCTACACCCGCGCCAATGCATGCTCCACCCGCGACGGGGTGCGACGACGTGACAAACGGATACGTCCCATGGTCGATATCCAACATCGTTCCCTGGGCTCCTTCAAATAATACTCGGTCACCGCGATCAATCGCCTGGTTAATCAGCAACGCCGTGTTAGCCAGGTAGGGCCGCAATTGTTCTCCGTATCCGAGATAGGTCTCGAGCACCTCATCATAGGCAAACCCTTCCACATCGTAGGCACGCGCCAACAAGCGATTTTTCTCTTCCAGCACGCGTTGCAGTCGGGTGGCAAGGGTGGCAGGGTGCATCAACTCCCCTACCCGCAGACCAATGCGGGCAGCCTTGTCCATATAGGCTGGGCCAATGCCCCGCAGCGTGGTTCCCAGTTTATGGGCTCCCAACCGATCCTCGGACAGTGCATCCAGCCGTGCATGGTAGGGCATGATCAGATGGGCTTGGGACGCGATCCGTAAATGGTCACTAGCGATCCCCCGACGCCCCAAATAGTCAATCTCCTCTAACAGCACCCGCGGATCAATTACCACGCCTGCCCCAATCACACACCACTTATCTCCATACAAAATCCCCGACGGAATCAAATGCAGGCGAAATTCCTCCTCGCCCACCACCACCGTGTGGCCCGCATTGTTTCCCCCCTGATGCCGCACCACCATATCGGCCTGCTGCGCTAGAAAGTCGATGACTTTCCCTTTGCCTTCGTCGCCCCACTGGGCGCCGACAATGACTACTGCCGACATTTGCGCTCGTCCTTTCAGTTAACTTGGATAGCCCATCGCCATCGGCGCGGTGCTGAGAAACTTGCCAATTTCTTTTTTAAACAGCAAATGGACGGTTCCCGTCGGCCCATTACGTTGCTTGGCCACGATGAGTTCAGTGACGTCCGGATTTTCTGAATCCTTTTGATAGTAGTCTTCGCGATAAAGAAAAGCCACGATGTCGGCATCTTGTTCTATGGCACCCGACTCTCGCAAATCCGACAGCATTGGACGTTTGTCAGTGCGGCTTTCTACTGCTCGTGACAATTGCGACAAAGCCACTACCGGAACATCAATCTCTCTGGCCAGGGCTTTCAGGGATCGGGAGATATCGGAAATCTCCTGCTGCCGATTTTCGGCTCTCCTTCCCTGCATCAACTGCATATAGTCTACAATAACCAGACCAATATCAAACTGGGATTTTAGCTGACGGGCCTTGGCCCGAAGTTCCAATGCGGAAATTCCCGGCGTATCATCAATGAAAATCGGGGCTTCCCCCAACCTTCCCAGAGCTATGCTTAGCGTGGCCCACATATCATCATCCAACTCACCCGTACGTAAGCGCTGGCCAGACAACTCAGCTTCGGCACTTAAGAGCCTCAAGGCGAGCTGCTCTCGAGACATCTCCAGACTAAAAATTGCCACTGGCACTTGCTCATGGATAGCGGCATAACGGGCAAGATTTAAACAGAGCATGGTTTTTCCCATAGAAGGCCGAGCAGCGATGATAATCAGATCAGAATTTTGCAATCCTGCTGTCAACCGGTCGAGGTCAGGAAAACCGGTTGGCAGTCCCACGAGTTTTCCTTTATTGGCATAGAGCAATTCCAATCGGTTAAACGTATCCAACAAGACCTCGTGCAACCGGACAAAATCGCGCTGTCCGCCTTGCGTAAGCGAAAACAGATCTTTTTGGGCTTTGTCCAATAAGTCTCTCGGAGTAGATTCTCCTTGATATGCTTCGCTGACCAGTCGCGTAGATATGGAGATTATCTTCCGCAGTAAACTAGATTCCTTAACTTGATGAGCGTAGTATTCAACGTGGGCTGCGGTTGGCACTAACGAAGCCAGTTCCATGAGATAGGGCAAACCGCCCACCACGTCGAGCTGGTTTTTTGCCCGCAGTTCCTCCCCTGTCATCACCACATCCACAGGTTTTCCCTGATTAAAGAGATTAACCATCGCTTCGAAAACCTTGCGGTGATTTTCCTGGTAAAAATCGTCGGCAGTAATTGCCTCCACGGCACGTGCCACAGCGTCGGGTTCTATAAGCATGGCACCGATAACCGACATCTCGGCATCAGGGCTATGAGGCGGCATTCGGACCAATTCTACACTCACTCCAGCACCTCGGTCAGTAAACCGTCAACAGAGGAAATCAAGCGAATTTGCGGCCCGTCGGTTACGGGAGGGACATCGGCGTGGTTATCCTCTGGAATGAGTACCCACGGAATTCCGAGTTGCCGCGCCCCAAAGATTTTTTCTGGAATGCCACCGACGGGTTTCAAACGCCCCGATAAGGACAACTCGCCTGTCATTGCCCGATCAGCACGAACCGGTGTCCCGGTAAGCGCACTATAAACGGCGACAAATATTGCCGCTCCCGCTGAGGGCCCGTCAATGTTTCCACCGCCTACAACGTTCACATGAACATCATATTGGCTCAAATCACGTCCCGTCAATCGTCTTAATACCACCTCAGCATTAAACACAGAATCCTTGGCCATATTTCCTGCAGTTTGGTTAAATCTCCACTTCCCATGACCGCGGTCGGCAGCTGGAAATACTGCAGCTTCAATTTCCAACACCAAGCCTTGGTAGCCAGCAACCGCCAGTCCCAACGCACGGCCTACTGTGGCCGTGCGCGACACCGGGAAATTTACCAAGGACAATCGTGATCGGCTAACCACGCGTTGCATCACATCCATGCCAATGACTGTCGGAGGAATGCCCTTGTCGAGATACGCTACAGAATACGCATCGGCCACCAAACTCACCGCTTTACGACCTTCTAAGGTGTACCGAGTTACCAGGGTCGTTGCGGCCGGATCCAATGTTACCCCAAGTCGGGAAGCAGCCCCTTCAGCGATTTGACTCACCTCAATGGGTGTCAGTGGCTCAAAAAATATTTCTGCACAACGCGATCTAAGGGCCGGTGAAATGTCTTCCGGGCTCCTTGTGGTTGCGCCGATTAACACAAAATCAGCGGGCGCACCCTCTTTGAACAGTTTATGCACATATTGAGGAACATTCGCATCTTGCGGATCATAGTAAGGGGAGTCAAAATTTACCCGCTTGTCTTCTAGCACCTTTAATAATTTATTTTGCAAAATCGGGTCCATTTCACCAATTTCGTCGATAAACAAGACGCCGCCGTGGCTTTCGGTCACTAATCCGGTCTTGGGTTCGGGTATTCCACTTTCCGCCAAGTCACGCCGGGCACCTTGATAAATGGGGTCGTGCACCGACCCTAAGAGCGGGTTGGTGACCTCACGCGGGTCCCAGCGTAAGGTTGTACCGTCCGTTTCCACAAAAGGAGCATCTTCTTTGAACGGGCTCTGCGGCAAGTCACGCGCAACCCCCAACACTAGCCGTGCAACGGTAGTTTTGCCGACACCGGGAGGACCATACAGCAAGACATGTTGGGGGTAGGGGGACGCGAGTTTGGCCAATAGTCCCCATTTCGCGGGCTCCTGCCCCACGACTTGTTCTAGAGTCTCTGGACGCATAATTTCTAAGGCCGACTGCGCCAGTCCGCCTTCGTCCAATTTTGCCAATTTGGCAAGCTTTTTCAAAGTTTCTGGCGTTTCGGGCCCAGAATCTTCTTTGAGAATTTGGTTGCGAATGTCCCGCACGTACTCCTCGTGGCGTTCCTGCATCCGCTCAGCAATCCGCTTTTCCAAGTCATCTTCCAGTGATCGCCGTGCCAAGAGGTCGGCCAATTCATTTTGCAGTTGGTCCAAGATGGGCGGAATTTCCTTGTCTTCCGGGACATGAGCCAATGCAGGGTCTTCCAAAATCAGTTTTTGCAATGCCAGAACTCGCTCTTTGACATTTTGCGAGCGGAGCAACTTTAATGCTTGCAGTTTTCCAGCACGCAGGATCAAGCGTTCAGGGCCATAAATTTGCATCACAATTTCTTGGAGGGCGTCGACTCGTCGTGTGAGTGTCGTCAGCGACATGCGGCGCCTGCGCGGCGCCGACTGCCCCTTAGGATTTGTTTCGTCCAACTTTTCGGCCATGGCTCTCCCCTCGGTTTCTCTGTAAAGCATCTATCATTCCGGCACCACCTGCACATGAATTACAGTTTCGATTCCCGGAAATAAGTGAATTTTGGCCTCCGTGTTCCCGACGTGCTTCAACGGTTCCAATGCAATTTTTTTCCGGTCTACCGTAAACCCTTCACGCGCTAAGGCCTTAGCCACATCGCTATTAGTTACAGCGCCAAATAAGCGTCCCCCTTCTCCGACTTTGGCAGGAATCCGAATCACCCGATCTTTTAAGGCTTGCGCCAGTTGGGACATTTGCGTCCGCGCTCTCTCCTGCCGCGCCTGGTCCCGCAATTTTCGTTCGGCGATGTCGCGCTCACGAGAAGCCGTTGCTTCGTTAGCCAATCCGCGAGGCAATAAGTAGTTTCGTGCGAATCCATCTTTAACTTCTATTATGTCACCTTTTTTACCTGTTCCAGCAATATCTTGCAATAAAATCACACGCATGCAAAAGACCTCCTCAAATCGGTTTCCCTTGACGAAACCATACCCGACGCCAGTGCCATAGGCTGTCTAGTAACCCTATCCGGCCACGCACTATGCGGGCTGAATCCCCAATGCATGTGGTTGCTGACCACAGCACACTAGCCCCCAACACGCTATAGGCAGCCAACGGGCAGGTGCAACCCATAGTAACCCAACCATTTTTTTGATGACGAGTGACCTGGTTTACCATCAACTAAAGCATTGCCGCCGCCACGTTGAACCAGCCAGCACCCAAACCAAGCTACTCTAGGTACCGAGAGCGGGGTTAACGGCCCCCAAAAAGGGAGAAAACCAAAAATTGCAGTTCCCGGTGCAAACAATATCGCCGACGTCTGCGAACGGCCCCGTGGCTACCAATGGCAAGGTATCGCGAAATTTGGCCGCCCACTGCACTACTGGTTGCATCGCCCAAATTCTCAACGTGACAAAAACATGCCTTGTTGACCACAGGGCTTAGGCAAAATTCCCTGTGGCCACCGCGGCCACTGTGACCCACCGCCCAAAAGACGCACGAAATCGAGTTTTAGTGCTCCAAGCGGTGGCTATCGCCACGGGGACTGCGTCCAAAATATAGCATAGCCAAAAATGAAAGCCCTTGGGGTAAGGTGCCACCATCAATAGGGTCTGCACGGCCTCAAGAACGGCCATCCGCCATCCCCTGTGCATCGCGACATACGATAAAGCCAGCGGAAAATCTACATGAGCAAACGGGAATGACTGTGGCGCGACACTCACCAGCCCGACTAATGCCACGGAAATCGAAGCAAGGAACAGCAGTTCGGCGGTAAGTTCCAACCAGCGAAACCAAATGGCCAAGGAAATATTCATGGACATCTCCTGCGACTATCCGCATTAAGCCCCATACCCATTGCGGCAACTGGGGCTGGCAGTTAGTTACCGAACGCGCATTTACCCTCGCACCAAAGAGCACGCGTACGCGTGCTCTTTGGTGCCTCTATTCTATAGTAAACGGCAACAGTGCCATATTTCTCGAGCGTTTTATAGCCACCGTCAATTGGCGTTGATGTTTGGCGCAATTGCCGGAAATTCGGCGAGGTAATATTTTCCCACGCTCAGTGATAAAGCGGCGCAATCGTGTTGCCTCTTTGAAGTCAACATAATCCACCTTGTCAACACAGAACGCACAGACTTTCTTTTTGGGTCGCCGCCCACGTTCTTTCCGCATTTAGGGCCTCCTCTCTAAAACGGTAAGTCATCTGGGAGAGCCACATCATCCGTCATAGGCATATCGGGAGCACTTCCGCTCCCATCTTTAGGTCGGTCCAAAAATCGCACACTATCAGCGACCACTTCGGACACGCGACGCTTAGTGCCGTCTTGCGCTTCATAACTGCGAACCTGGAGTCTGCCTTCTACTGCCACAAGCCGGCCTTTTGTTAGGTGATTGCCTACCGTCTCGCCTAACTTACGCCAGGCAATGCAATCAATAAAGTCGGTTTCTCGTTGCCCTTGCTGGTTAGAAAATGGACGGTCCACAGCGAGGGAAAAAGACGCTACAGGCACCCCTTGTGGGGTATAGCGCAGCTCAGGATCCCGCGTCAGCCGACCAATGAGGATGATGCGATTTAACATGACGATCCTCCCTGGACAAATTTATTCCGCTTGCTTCTGTTCTCCGTCGATGCGCACCACAATAGAACGAAGAGCATCATCATGGATTTTTAATTGGCGGGTCATTTCGTTTCCGATATCTCCTTCGCCACTAAAAGTCACAACCATGTAGAACCCCTCGTTGTATCCAGCTATCTCATAGGCCAGCTTTCGCCGCCCCCACTTTTCTGTTTTTTCAATGGTTCCGTTAAGTTGTTGGATGGCTTGCTCAAAGCGGTCAATGTCGGCGGTCTGTTGCTCTTCGCCGAGGTCCGGTTTCAAAATATACATAAGCTCATATCGAGCCAATTCTTTTCACCTCCTCCACGGTCGCCCGCTGATATCGCGGGGGCTCCGTATTTCGCCGGAGCAGGGTGGTGTGGGAATGTCCCAAACAGGGACATTATATCAGGTCACGGCACCCATGGCAATTATGGGGACGTTTGGTGGTCAGAACTGATGACTCTTTTGACCGCCCGTTCGAAATCTTTTCGAGATATCATTATTCGATGCCCACAACCTTGGCACCGTAACGCAAAGTCAATGCCTGTACGGGTCACCTGCCAGGTTTTGGAGCCACAGGGATGCGGTTTTTTTAGCTCAACGATGTCGTTTAGGTAGTACTGGATCTTATTCATGAGTTGATCCTTTCGCGCCACCTGCTACCATCCCATTTGCATAAAGAATGTGCGCGATTCTGGTCTTTAGGGCTTTGCCCACGATCGCGCCGTTTTCATAGTCTGCGGGTGCAGTGACTTGCCACAAGACTTGACCGGCAGCAAAACTGTCGATTCCGGCCAACCTTACCCCAGGGGTGGTAGCGGATAATTCGTCAACGGCGGATTGCAGGACCGCATGCACTCGTTCTGGATCCTCTGTCGAGGGAACCGGCACCATAACACTTATCGTGGTTTGGCCGCGACTGGGATTTTGTACTTCTAAAATCAGGCGGTTGGGCACAATAATCAGCTCCCCGCTGGTCCCCGTTAACCGCGTAATGCGAATCCCCACTTCCAAGACAGTGCCAGAAAGGTTTAAATTCGGCAGGGTAATAAAATCGCCTACTACGAACTGGTCTTCGTACAGAAGAAATAGCCCGGTAACTACATCTTGGACTAAACCTTGAGCGCCAAAGCTTATCGCCAACCCCAAGATCCCTGCACTTGCAACAATTGCGGTAGTATGCACTTGAAATTGGTCTAGCACCATCACAATAACCAAAAAGTCGACGGTATAACGGATCACGGAAATCAGTAATCGATAGACCGTGGTACGTCGTGCAGCCAATCCCCGATCCCGGTTTTTGTGCTCCACACGGTTTACAATGTGTTGAACCATGCGGACAAGCAGCATGCCAACGACGATAATTACTGCGGAGTCTAAAATTCGCGACAACCAAGAATTGGCGATCACACTAAGAATCCTCCCCCAAGACGGCTAAGATGAGTAAACCAGCCCACGAGGAGCATAGCGATGGGAGCATGGTGCAAGTCTTTCCCCATGGGGCTGTGGGCAATCATGGGAAACGCTAATATGATGGTCAAAACAAGGCCGGCAACCAAACTGTGTTCGGCAAGTCCGGCTAAGCCTCCCCCTAGTTTGTTAAGGGCCCCTGTTATTTTGAAGGCCCGCAAGATATGGGTGGCAAACTCGCCGGCTAATCGACCGACGAACTCGGCGGCGCCGATCACCAGTAAGAATACTAGGAGAGCGAGGATGATATGAGCGAGATTGTAGGCTTGCACTGTGGCTCCCGGAACATTGGCTGCTGGTGCTGGTAAGAAGTGAGCGACCCACTTCTTTACTGGTAATGCGCTTAACAGAGTTTGAGTCAGTGTGCCGCCGAAGCGGGCGGCAATGGCGATGCCCGCAACATATCCCGCCAAGCTAAATAGAACCAGCACTAAGCCGCGCCTTAAACCCGTTAAGGCTCCGATCACGACATACCCCACTACCACTACATCGATCCAATCCATTAGGCCCTCCTTTATCTCATACGTGAATAATGCGGCCACATCATCAGCAGGTAACCACAAGCCACCGCTAGTAGCGCCGGGTCGGTCGGACCGCCACCTTGGAGTAGCGCCAGTCTGGTGGCGCCGTACGCCGCGGCTCCAGCAACGAATGCAATGGCTACATCTCGCGGCAATGCCCTGGCGGTTTTCTTAGCATTCCCATTTTTCAACCACAAACCTAATTGTCCAGCCATTGTTACCGCGCCAAACAGCACCGGGTAAAGCAATCCAGAGGGTACATCGGCAATATGGCGAGGTAAATAAAGGGCTACAATTAAAGGAAAAATCACGGCAATTATCGCACCAAGTGCCAAGTTCCATTTAGTCATGAATGAGGACCAACCCTTATGATAAAGTAGACGGCAATGGCAGCCAATAGGAGCCACCATACCATGGAAATTCCGCGTGGGCGACTACGTGTCGGTTTAGGAGGCGCCTGTCCTGCCCGGACAGCGCGTTCAGCACGGAATTCGTCGCGTTGCCGTTGGGTTTCAAGACGTTGCGAGCGCTTGAGATGGGTCACCGACTGATTTAGCCGTCCCAAGCGCCGATAGGCGACCGACAAATTGCGATGTGCGGGTGCATATTCGCCGTCAATGCTCAAAGCCAGCGTGTAATGTTTCACTGCTGTCTCAAGTTCCCCGCGTTCCAGATAAATGTTGCCTAAGTTCGTCAGGGCTGGCGCATGCATTCGGTCTTTTGCCAACGCGGTTAAAAAATATTGTTCCGCATCCTCCAGTGATCCCTTTTGCGCTAGGATGACCCCTAATTTGTTGTAACCTTCTGGGCGATCTGGATATCGGTCTACAAGCTCCTGAAATTTTTCCAGTGCTTCCTCACGATGGCCGGTCTGCCAAGCATATGTGCCTTCGACTAGCAATTTCTGTCCAATCGCATCCCAGTCTTCAACCATTTCTTCCACCTGTTCCTTACCGTTCTGCGTGGCGTCTAGGCTGCAATAAAGGGGCCCAGATTAGTACGGCAAACATTCCCATGATCGGATACATTGTGCCGACAAGTGTCTGGAACCCCAGACCCGAAAGCGGGTAAACCACAATGAGACTCCACAGCCGATGCCTTCCTATGCGCTGGACTAGCGCATAGGCCTCCGCGATACCCGTGGTGAATAAGGCAATCCAGAGACTTATCCCATATAACAACCCTAAGACTGAGTGAATATTTTGGGCTGCCGACACAAGAGGCAAGGGACCGACCTCATGCAACGACAGCAACACGCGATGTTCAAGGAGAGCCATGATAGTCAAAACCAGTGCCCCTATGAACGCTGCGGCGGCTGTGCTGGTTCGCGAGTTCATAGTGCGACCCAAGGCTAGAAGAACCAAAACCGCAGTGAACAAATTATACGACACATAGAGTAGGGCTGACAAAAGCCAGTGACCGGAGAGAGGAGGAGGGTGCAGTGGTAATGTTCCTCGAGGAACGTACCATACGGATACACAGACGGTCAAGGCAATAATGTAGGGAATTAACAGGACATTAGCCTTGACTACCCACCCCACTCCCAGCCATGCAATGCCCAATATTATCGCCAGCGTCCCTAAAGCGCCAAACCAGTCAGGGAACCCGAACAACACTCGAAGCGTTGTCCCGCCGCCGGAGACAACCACGGTGAGCCCAACCCCCAAAAAACCCACGGTCAAAAGCGGGACCATGCGGTTCAAAATCGGGTTCCGGTAATTCAGGCTACCTGTAGAACGCCGACCTCGTTCCAACGCCACCCAGCCCACTACGAAAAAGGCGGTGCCTGCCAGCAGGACACCGAGAGCCCCCACCGCCCCGTGCCGCGAAAAAAATACATAAATCTCTTGACCACTGGCAAAGCCAGCCCCAACCACCGCACCGACATAAGTCAGTCCCACCGCCATTGACCGCCACATCGTATTTACCTCACCGCCTTGCTACTTCATATTCCGTTACTAGGGTAAAATAGTCATATCTACTTACAGGAGGGACCCGAGGTGGCGGACACTGAACCGATGAAAGTTCCCTTTTCAGATCATCGCATTGCAACAAAGGGTCAAAGCACTGTCGACGAGGCGGTTCGCACGCTGCGGTCGCTATGGCGGCAGCACGGAGTGCCGGAGGCCTTACTGTGCATCGGCACCGATCGGTCGACAGGCGATGCCCTGGGGCCACTAGTCGGTACGGAAATTGAAACTCAGCTTCCTCGACTCAAAGTACTTGGAACATTGAATCACCCAGTACATGCAGGCAATCTTGAGGACGTGCTTAGGAACTATCCCGATTTAACCCAAAAACGCCTTCTGGCCGTGGATGCATCCCTAGGACGGCTTCAAGATGTTGGCACACTCCTAATACGTCTCGGCCCGCTACGCCCTGGCTCCGGTGTTAACAAACAATTACCCCCGTTAGGTCATTATCACATCACCGGCACCGTCAATGTGGGTGGATTTATGGAGTACTTTGTTCTCCAAAACACTCGGTTGGCGTTGGTCATGCAAATGGCCTCATTTATTTCGCTTGCGCTGGCTGCGAGCCTCAACCCCTGACCCTTGCCGTGAGTTCGCTGCTAAATCAATCGCCTGCTTCTCTTCTTGGCTTAACGCGTACCTACTCTCGTGCTGTTGAAGCGGTTTTGCATATACGCGCACCTCCTCACGTCCCCAGAGGCTGGTCAGTACCACGCCGTCGCCGCGGTCATTCAGCACCGATAAGGAAAAAGACAAATCCGCCCCGGTGTCTTCAAAGGGATTGAATCGCACCAGACCCAGTTTGTCAAAATTGTGATGTTGCTTTTGCTCCAGCACGGTTATCCGTGACGCCAGGTCTTCACCCTGGCGCAATGCTGACTCGGCCCCCGACCGCGCGGCGAGAACTACTTCTTCGACAGTGTGACCTGCGTTGTCGAATGCCGATAAATACCGTCGCTTCCAGCCGCCAGCGCGTTTGGCGGACACCAGGGCTATCACCAGCGACCCCACGGAGACCGCTCCGGCCCCTACGACAACATACGTCTGCTGAATTGCGTCCAATGTAAACAACACCCAATCCCCCATTCATAGCAGCGACAGACCATGCATCTTGATCCACCCCAGCGCAAGCGGCAGCACCAGCGCGGGGAGTAAATCTCCTATCTTTAGCACCGTCCGATCAAGCACGAAGTTAAATCCAATGCCAGCAATAATTAACCCGCCAACCACCGTCACATCTTGCATTAACGGGCCGTAAAGGACCTGCCGCAATGTTGACGCGAGCAGCGACAACGCGCCTTCATATACCACGGTAGGGACTGCGGCCACCACGACACCCCAACCAGCCGCCGTCGTTAAGAGCAGTGAGGTCGTACCATCGAGCATGGCCTTAGTGGCCAATATGCTATAGTTTCCTGTTAGCCCCTCTTGCAAACCGCCCAGGATCGCCATCGGTCCGATGTTGAATATCAGGCTCGCTGCAATAAATCCCTTTGAGAATCCGGACCGATGCGCTCTAGCCTCTGCCCAAATTCCAAATCGATCCAGCGCGGCGTTAACCCCAAGAACTGATCCTATCCATCCACCTAGGACTAAGGACAACAACGTATTGACGGGGTCGTTTAACGGCCAGGCCATTTTTAATCCAATCAATATCGCCACCAGGCCAACTAGACGCATCGCCTGTTCTCGAAATCCCGGGGGAAGCTTGTGTCCCCATAGCATCCCCAGCCCTGAGCCCACCAAAATGCCCGCACCATTGATAACAACGCCCATCAGGTGATTCATGTTCCTTGAGGAACACCCCTTCCGTAAAATTGTTCCTTAAGGAACACTACCACTAGACAACAAATCCCGGATCACTCCCCCGATCCCCTTGTAGTAACTCCAAAAACCGTTCCAGTTCCTCAACGCTTCGATATGGTATCTCGATTCTTCCTTTCCCTGCATTTCCACGAAGCACCACCTTAGTACCAAGATTCCTTCTTAAAGCAACTTCCAGGGTTCGAAGATGGACATCAGTTTCGTCCCGCGTCACCGCCTCCGATTGCGGAACATGATCTGCCTCCCACTGCAACCTCTTAACCGTCCAGCCCTCAACAGCCGCCCTTTCTGCCAATCCTTCGCGCCGTTCCTCCGCTACCGAGAGCAGTATCTTCGCATGCGCTACGGACAACTCACCACTCGCAACCCGATCCTGAATGCCGGCGGCCAATGCCAGCACCCGAACAAGGTTGGCTATATGTGACCGACTCTTTCCTACCCGACTTCCGATCGCCTCCTGCGTCCATCCCAACTCGTCCGACAAACGCCAATATGCGGTGGCTTCCTCAATGGGATTGAGGTCCCGCCGTTGTAAATTTTCGACTAATGCCATTTCCATCGATTCCGCATCGGTGACGGAACGAACCACCGCAGGAACGCGATCCAAACCTGCTGCCTGAGCAGCGCGCACCCGCCGTTCTCCTGCAACCAACTGATACCTGGAATCCACGGGCCTCACTAGAATCGGTTGTAAAATTCCCACCGCAACAATAGACTGGCTTAACTCGGCAATTTCGGCCGGCGAAAAATGCTTGCGCGGCTGAAACGGGTTGGGATCAATTAAACTGACTAAAATCTCCACGACACCAGTGTCCGCAGCCCCAACGACCCCCTTATCGGGAATTAGCGACGCCAATCCCCGCCCCAATCCTCGAGGTTTAGCCATTTTGTACCACCTCCTCTGCTAACAAACGATAACCGTCCGCCCCTCTAGACTTTGGATCGTACCGCATGATTGGCAACCCGTGACTAGGCGCCTCTGACAACCGCACGGTCCGAGGGATCACTGACCGGTACACCTTGCTACGAAAATGCGCACGAACTTCTTCAGCAACTTGAGAAGCCAAATTAGTCCTTCCGTCGAACATGGTAAGCACTACCCCTTCCAATTGGAGATGCGAGTTCAGCCGCCTCTTAACCAATTCGATGGTAGCCAATAACTGAGACAGCCCTTCAAGGGCAAAAAACTCACATTGTATCGGTATCATCACAGCGTCCGCAGCTGTCAGAGCATTAATAGTTAAAAGCCCCAACGAAGGAGGGCAATCAATGAACACAAAATCGTAACGATCCCGAATCACTGCCAACCTATCGCGTAATAAAGTCTCGCGTGGTTCCATTTGAGCAAGCTCAACCTCTGCCCCCGCCAGATCCATGGTGGCGGGAACCAAATGCAGACCAACCACCTCGGTAGGCAGCAATGCGTCCATTACTTCCCCATCACCTAATAGCACATCATATATCGACGCCTCAATCGACGATTTGTCAATTCCCAGACCAGTCGTTGTATTTCCCTGAGGATCGACATCAACGGCCAATACTCGCCGACCAGCATCGGCTAAATAAGCTGCCAAATTGATCACCGTAGTTGTCTTCCCCACTCCACCTTTTTGGTTGGCCACTGCAATTACTCTTCCCATGCCGCTCAAAGCCTCCTGCTATATTGGGGGAAATCCCAGCAACCTCACAACCGACGGAGAACACTCGCTTGAACTTATCCATTAACGGGAATTTATTGATCTTCGAACAACCGTCTCCATTTAGCAGAATTTCTCTATTCGCAACAATACCGTAAGACCTTTTACCTTGTCCATGACCTTGAGTCCCAATCACCAAATTTACATCATATGTCGGTTGGAATTTCTCCGGCTCCTTAAAATCTCCCCAATTGGCTGCCAACGCGGGGGAACTCTTGAGGAGTGCTCCGCACCTTGCGAATAATGCCAATCCCCGACCACGTTCCAACGTCATCCTCTGCTAGGACTTCCCCGCCCAACACCTTAACCACCGGTGACGCCGCCAACCCCTTTACTCCTTCCAATCCGACCGGCAATCCAATTGTGCCTCCAATTTTCGCCAAGGGCAACGCCAATTCCACGGCAGTCAACATGGGCCCCACGGCGCGGGCTGTAACCAAATCAAAATGCTCCCGCATCGTCCGATTTTTAGCCAACCATACCTCAGCCCTTTCAGCTACCACCTTCACGTTGCCAAGACCTAACGACGCAGCCGTGGCCAGCAAAAATTTTGCCCGGCGAACCCGGCTTTCGACCAACGTCCACTGCCATTCAGATTGTATAATCGCCAGCACCATTCCTGGCAATCCTGACCCGGACCCAATATCAATACAGCGCAGCCAATTCGACGACTCTTGTCCACTACGCGACAATAAAGAGAGGGCGTCTAAGACGCCCTTCTCCCAAAATTGTGCCGGCGTAAACCCAGTCAGGTTGATGGGGGATTCAAATACCAGACGGACATACTCTTCTAAGCACTGTACCTTAACAGAATTGATGGCAGCGTTCCTCAGCGTTTCACCAATCCGTTGGTCCATCTCGCCTCCCGTTATCCTTTCGCTGGAGCCCCACCCGCCGCTCCGTCAACAGGCCTGCGTAATAGAATGGTGGTTTGCACGACTTGGAATAGGTTGGACACTACATAGTAAATCGACAATCCAGCGGGAAACTTTGAAGCCACATACCCAAAAATGATCGGCATCATCCATAGCATCATCTTTTGACTAGCTTCCATTCCCGGCTGCTGCGGGGTCATCGCCATCGTTTGTTTTTGCATAAAAAAAGTGCTCGCTGCCACAAGTACCGGTAACACGTACGTGTGATCGGGAACAGCCAAATTTTGCCAAATCCAGAGCCCGTGATGTGCAAGGTATTTAAAACTTCTCAACACATCGAACAAGCCATACATCACAGGGATTTGCAACAACAGTGGCAAGCAACCCGACGCCGGATTGACACCTTCTTCTTTATACAATTTGGCAATTTCTTCTTGCAATACTTTCGGATTCCCTTTGTGTTTTTGTTGCAATTCCCGCTGACGCGGTCCCACTTTAGCCATCTTTTGCATAGACCGTGCTTGAGTGATTCCCAAAGGAAGCAACACCACCCGCACCGCGAGTGTTAACAAGATTATCCCGATTACGTAGTTTCCAGCCGACAGGTGCGTAAAGAACTCAAACGCTACCCGTATAATGTCCAGAAACCCACTCCATATGCCACCCATGAATGTGCCTCCTCACCTCGATTAGGGAACCGGATCATATCCCCCGGGATGTAATGGATGGCAACGCAAAATCCTCCGCACCGCCATCACGCCGCCTTTGCCCACCCCGTATTTGGTAACTGCCTCTACCGCGTACTGCGAGCACGTGGGTATGTATCGGCATGATGGACGGGTCATGGGAGATATATATTTCTGATAACCTCGAATTAAGCTCACAACGATCCTTCTCATACCACTGTTCCTGCTAAGACTTCAAACATTTCGATTTCACCATCAATCTCTCGAACGACCGTTGCAACGTTGCCCACGACGCCGAGACTACCGAGCTTTTCCCGAGCACAACTATGTGGCCACACGGTACAAGTCTATCGTCATAAGTCTGCACCAGCGCCCGAAGGCGCCGTCGGACACGGTTGCGTTTTACCGCAGATCCCGTCGAGCGTTGAGCGGCAACGCCGATCTTGGTTTCGCCCTTGCCCATAAACAGAACGAAAAGGACCATATATCGGTCCCCGAAAGTATGGCCTTGTTTGAAAACTCGCCCGAATTCGGCCCGTTTCTTTAACCGCAAGCTGCGCCTCATGTTTCACCCAACCCACTAAACGCAAAGGCGTTTGCGTCCTTTGGCGCGCCGACGTCTCAGAACCGCGCGACCACCGCGGGTACTCATTCGACTCCGAAATCCATGTACCTTGGCACGGTGACGACGATTAGGTTGAAATGTTCGCTTCACTGGTCAGTCACCTCCCGCCTGCTACCCAAAATGTGCTTACATTATAGCTACCCACAACCCTAGGGTCAAGAATCCCAAATTTCAACCGTTGCTGGCTCTTTTGCCCACCATAAATTTTATTTCCCAAAAGCCATCCAATCAATTGAGGGTCACGTCCCAATTTGCTATCATAAAGTCCACGCCTCCGCTATTCGCGGGGCAATCGTTGTTTAATGGAAAGATATCAACAACTTGTGGATAACGTTGTGGATTACTTGTGAATAGTCACGACTTGGCGTACATTTTAGGAGGAGTTGGAATGCTTGAAGTCGGCCTGGATACTTTGTGGGGTGAGGTAGTAGAACGACTGCAAAGCGAATTATCGACCCCCAGTTTCGAAACTTGGGTACGGAGTGTTTCTCCAAAGACGCTATCCGATGACGTTTTATCGTTAGCTGTGCCGACAGAATTTATTCGACAAATCATCACCACCCGGTACACTGGGCTACTGCGGGATGTCGTAGCTAAAGTGGCCGGCAAACCCATTGATATTCATCTCGAGTTGGGCGCGAAAAATCTCAACCCTATTGCTCGCGTTGCACCCAAAACCGAATCAATTAGACACGAACATATTTCAAACGACAGCGAGTATTTAACACGACTAAACCCGAAGTACGTATTTGAGGCTTTCGTCGTAGGAAGCTCCAATCGCTTCGCCCATGCTGCATGCCAAGCTGTCGCGGAAATGCCGGCACGAGCCTACAATCCCTTATTCCTATATGGCGGCGTAGGACTAGGAAAAACCCATCTGATGCACGCTATTGGCCACCACGTGCTACATCTTTCTCCGGGGTCACGAGTTCTTTACGTGTCTTCCGAAACTTTTACCAATGAAATGATCAACGCGATCCGTGACGATAAAATGGTGCGCTTCAGGCAACGATACCGCAGCATTGACATATTATTAATCGACGATATTCAGTTCGTGGCAGGCAAAGAACGAACTCAAGAAGAGTTTTTTCACACGTTTGAAGCGTTGCACGGTGCTCGAAAACAAATTGTCATTTCCAGCGACAGGGCACCTAAAGAAATCCCCACCTTGGAAGAACGCCTCCGATCACGATTTGAATGGGGCCTTATTACCGATATCCAACCGCCGGATTTAGAAACCCGCATGGCTATCTTGGCAAAAAAGGCGCAAATAGATAGCTTATGGGTTCCCGACGAAGTTTTGCAATTGATTTCCTCGCGCATCGATACGAATATTAGAGAACTTGAAGGTGCACTCATACGCGTAATGGCGTATGGCTCTATAAGCAGGCAACCCCTCACTGCAGAATTGGCACTGGAGGCGCTAAAAGATGTCCTTCCTCAAAATCGGCCAAAGACAATTACCATTCGCTTAATTCAAGAAGAAGTAGCACGTTATTACGATATGCGCCCCGAAGAATTCAAGGCGAAAAAGCGCACCAAGGCCGTCGCCTACCCCCGCCAAGTTGCTATGTATATCGCCCGGAAACTTGCCGATGCAAGCTTCCCCAAAATCGGCGAAGAATTCGGAGGCCGGGACCACACCACGGTGATACACGCCTGTGAAAAGATTGACAACGAACGACACCGCGATCCACAAGTAGCGAGCCTTATCGATGACCTTATTAAACGAATTCGTTCACGTTAAGATTACTAAGGGGGATAACAGGGGGATTATGGGTGACAAATCATGTGGATGAATGTCAGTTTATACACAACGTCGACGAAATTTTTCGGGAACCGTCCAACCCCTTGGGGATTACCGCGAACTTTATCCCGAGCTTATCCGATGGCAAATCCCCTACACCACTGGGGCTTGGACAAGTTATCCCAATTATCCATAGGCCTTATTATCACTACGCTTATTATAAAAAACAGAGATCATCCTAAGGAGCCTACACTTCGACAGCAAAAACCTTAAACAACCGAGGAGGATTTTTATGCACTTCAGTGCAGACCAAAACCAACTAGCGAAAGCACTCACAAATGCATCGCATCTTGTGCAATCACAAAACACGAACCCGATTCTATCGGGAATCCAGATAAATACGACAGAAAACGGCATTACAGTGGAATCCACTGACCTCTTCAATAAAATAAGCATTCACTTGCCAGCCTATGTCACCGAACCAGGTTCCGTGGTATTGCCAGCTTCTACTTTCACTGATTTGATCCACCGTATCCCTACCGCCACGGTTGACCTGCAAAGCGATAGTATCAGTGGTAAAACGGTGATTAAGTACGGCCGTAGCCGTACCACCATTCATGGATTTGGCAGTGAAAGATTACCTCAATTTCCCGCGTTAGGTGATGAATCGACTACGGTGACATTGCCTCCCGGTATTTTGAGCACGTTTGCTCGGCAAACTTTGTTCGCGTGCTCCAAAGAAGAATCAAGACCTGTGTTGAAGGGTCTCAGTTTAGAACTGGGCGAAGGCAAGATGTTGTTGGTCAGTACTGATGGCAGTCGCTTATCCCATTCATGGGCGGCCCTGCCCGATTATCGTGGACCTCACACTAAGTTGGTGTTGCCGGCGAAGGTCCTCAGCGAAGCATCGCGCCTCGGCTCTTCCGTTCAACCCATTACCATGACCAGTACCGCTGGCTTTGTGCAATTTTCCTCCGAAGGTACGGTTTTGCAAAGTCGCCTTTTAGATGGCGAATATCCCGAGTATCAGCGAGTCATTCCTCAAGATTATCCCGTACAGATTCGACTTTCCATCACCGAACTTAGAGGTAGTGTGGAAAGGGCTCAGCTAATTGCATCCAAAGATCGGTCCAATGCAATTCGTATGATACATCAAATTGACGTCTTACAACTTGAAGCTTCGGCTGCCGAGGTCGGACAAGCCTTGGAGCAGTTGGAGTGCCACAGCAAAGGACCAGAGATGGATATTTTGTTCAACGCAACCTTTATTCTTGATGCGTTGAAGTCTTTTATCAGCGACGAAGTGTTGATTGAATTTTCTGGGATACAGTCTGCTGCGCGCTTTCGGGAAGCGGATAACTCGCAATATTTTCATATTGTGTTACCGTTGCGCCAATTGGTTTAACACAAAATGATCTTGAGAACCGTGGACATTTCCCGTTTTCGCAATATCAAAGAAGCGCATATAGCATTCTCTTCTCAGTTGACCTTGCTCGTGGGAAAGAATGCACAAGGCAAAACCAATGCCTTAGACGCAATACATATTGCGTTGCAAGGAAAATCATTTCGCAATGCCCCTGACAGTGATTGGTTTTCCTTGACGGATCCAGACGGAATCTCGATAATTGCACAAGTCCTTTCCGAATCTGAACGCCCAACCACCGTCGAACATCATGTAATGCCAAGCCCACATCGGCGATCTCATAGGGGTCCAAAAATTCCTGTCATTGTGTTTAGTCCTCAGGATCTTGCTCTGTCCCAAGGATCCCCTTCTGATCGGAGAAGATTTATGGATGCAACCCTTTCCCTAATCAATCCTCGCTACGATAAGGCCTTAAAACAATTTCAACATGCACTGGTGCAAAGAAATCATGCAATGAAGGACCCACGTCTGGCGCATACTGCAGACAGTTTCACCCCTTCCATGGTAACGAGTGGACTGTATCTATGGACCATGCGTCGACAATTGTTCGAAGATTTGCTCCCAATAGCGGATCGGATTCATGGCCGCATCGGACACGGCGAAAGCATCGGGGGAACGCTAACATACGGAGGGTCTGATACCCCCGTGCAAACTGCGAACGAGTATGAAGACTGCTTAAAAAAGCGGCGAGCAGATGAAAAACTGCGAATGATAACCCTGGTGGGGCCACATCGTGATGAATTATTGCTGACCGTCAATGGTGCTCCGATTTCTCTTTATGGATCCCAAGGGCAACATCGCCTGATTTCGCTCAGTTTAAAACTCGCCACTTATCACTTAATCCAAAATGAGTTTGGATACCATCCCATCATTCTCCTTGATGATGTGCTGTCTGAGTTAGACCCCGAGCGGCGTCACGAGCTTTTGCAAATGATTAGTGAGCCAGGACAACAAACAATCATTACGGATACTGAGGCTCGAAACTATGATCAGTTAACACCTATCATATATCATGTAGATCAAGGTCACTTTATTAAAGTGGGGAGCGCTTAAATGGCAGAACCGAAACCTTTATCGTCAATTCTCCACTCTATGCAACAAGAATATCCATGGCAGACTGCCTACCAAACACGCCTCGTGCAAGAAATCTGGCCAGACTTGGTAGGACCGGCAATAGCCCGCAACGCCCGCGTCACGCGAATAGACCATGGGGTGATAAAACTCGCGGTGTCGTCTTCAGCATGGTCACAGGAGATCCAATATCTCAAACCGACCATATTGAGCAAGCTGAATGAGCGTTTACCAGAACATCTGCACGCACATGACATTCGGTCTCGGGTGTTAGTTCGAACGGTAACCAAAGCAGAGAGCCCCAATGCAAATAACGAGAGATTTTACCGGGTGCGACTCATTAAGGGTCAACAGCCCACCGAAGGGCTGGATTCTCTTATGGAAAGAGTCCACCAGCACTATAAAGATGCCGTGGCCTATTGGTTGGCTACTGGCTACCACCGATGCCCGATCTGTCACAGTCCCACTCTTAACCGGTATTTGCAGTGCAGTGTTTGTGGGTCCATATTTTCGCCTTGATGCTAAAGTGGTGTACAATAAGGGAAAGGAGGATCGGTGATGTACTTGCACGTTGGGCAGGATATCATGGTGGCAACTGACGCGATCGTAGCCATTGTGAGCAAGGAGTTGCTTGAAACCTCCAAAGATGTGCGTGACTTGTATGCAAAGCAGCGTTCCGAGGGACGGGTCAGCGGAAACCTCAAAGAGGCGAAAACTCTGGTAGTCACCCGCACAGGCATCATTCTTTCCAGTATTTCCGCCAATACTCTAGTGCGGCGGGTAGAACGGCTAGAGGATCCATTACGATGAATGGAAAATCCTGAGGCTATGTGTCTGTTCATGACCCGTCAGGGTCTCACGTCACGTCTAAGGGGGACCAAAACATATGGCGGAGCAAATCCGTCCTGGGTATAACGAAAGTCACATTCAAGTTTTAGAAGGGCTAGAGGCTGTGCGAAAGCGGCCGGGTATGTATATTGGTTCGACTGGGTCCCGGGGGCTGCACCACTTAGTTTATGAGATTGTCGATAATTCCATTGATGAGGCGCTAGCGGGAGTATGTGACCGCATCGAAGTTACCCTTCGCCGTGATGGCTTGGTGACAGTGAAGGACAACGGACGTGGAGTGCCTACCGGGATACACCCTAAAGCGGGAATACCTACGCTGGAAGTGGTCCTAACGATGTTGCATGCAGGAGGAAAGTTTGGCGGCGGTGGCTATAAGGTATCTGGTGGATTACATGGGGTAGGTTTGTCGGTGGTTAATGCGTTGTCCTCTGAACTGACTGCGACCAGCCGTTTTGGCGGTGGCGTGTTCGTGCAGCACTATGGTGAAGGAAAACCGCGAGATTCGGTTACCCGCATAGGAAATGCCCAGGATACGGGGTTTGAAGTCACCTTCCGCCCTGATGCACAAATATTTGAAGACATCCATTTTTCATTTGATACCCTGGCTGGTCGTTTAAGAGAACAAGCCTTTCTCAATGCTGGGGTTTATTTGTCGTTGGAAGAAGAGTCCTCGGGGCGACAGGTAAGATATCAATATCAAGGTGGCGTGGTCTCGTTTGTTCAGTATCTGAATATGAACCGCGAAGTGCTGCATCCCAAGCCAATTGCCTTTAGCTCGGAAAAAGACGGAGTGCAGATGGATGTAGCGCTTCAATATAACGACAGCTATGTGGAAACTCTGTTTACTTTTGCCAACACGATTCGGACACACGAAGGCGGAACCCACGAAGCTGGATTTAAATCAGCACTGACCCGGGTTTGTAACGACTATGCTCGCAAACTCGGATTACTGAAAGAACCTGACGCCAATTTGTCTGGGGAAGATGTGAGGGAAGGACTAACCTTAATCTTATCGGTGAAACTGCCGGATCCTCAGTTTGAAGGCCAGACCAAAACCAAATTGGGCAACTCCGAGCTACGAGGCATCACCGAAACCATAGTGGCCGATGGTCTCTCGACGTATTTTGAGGAAAACCCCTCAATTGCCAAGCGCATTTTGGAAAAATCGATTTCGGCCGCCCGGGCGCGGGAGGCTGCTCGAAAAGCTCGCGAGTTAACTCGACGGAAAAGTGTTTTGGAATCTTCGTCTCTTCCAGGAAAACTCACCGATTGCTCCAGTAAAGATCCTTCAGAATCGGAATTATACTTAGTCGAGGGCGATTCTGCAGGGGGGTCGGCAAAGCAGGGTCGTGATCGTCAGTTTCAAGCGATTTTGCCGCTTCGGGGGAAAATATTAAATGTGGAACGGGCGCGCTTGGATAAAATATTAGCCAATGAAGAAATCCGGGCCATGATCACGGCCATAGGGACAGGAATTGGAGATGAATTTGCCTTAGAGCGGGCCCGGTATCACCGTATTGTCATTATGACCGATGCAGACGTTGATGGTTCTCACATCAGAACATTGCTGCTGACCTTTTTTTACCGCTACATGACCCCACTCATTGAAGCAGGTTATGTTTACATCGCACAACCCCCGTTGTATTTGATTAAGAAGGGGAAGACGGAGCGCTATCTCTACGACGACCAAGCGTTGGAAGTAGCATTGCAGGAACTCGGGCGCAAGGACGTCAACATCCAACGGTACAAAGGATTGGGTGAGATGAATGCGGATCAACTGTGGGAAACCACAATGAATCCCGAGGGTCGAACGTTATTGCAAGTAGAACTGGAGGATGCCGCAGCGGCTGATTGGATCTTTAATGTGCTAATGGGAGACAAAGTGGAATCGCGTCGCAACTTTATACAAGACCACGCACATTTGGTGAGAAATCTTGACACTGTAGGTTAGAAAAGACAAGAGAGGATTCCTAAACCATGGCAAACATCGGCCACGTCCAGCCGATTGATATTCAAGAAGAGATGAAAAAGTCGTATATCGACTATGCGATGAGTGTCATCGTGAGCCGGGCCCTGCCCGACGTCAAAGACGGTTTGAAGCCTGTTCATCGACGGATTTTATATGCGATGCAGGAATTGGCCAATACACCCAACCATCCCTACAAAAAATCAGCTCGTATCGTCGGCGAGGTGCTTGGTCGTTACCATCCGCACGGAGATACGGCAGTTTATGACGCTATGGTACGGATGGCTCAGGATTTTTCCATTCGCTACCCGTTAGTGGACGGACATGGAAATTTTGGTTCCATGGATGGCGATGCCCCCGCAGCGATGCGCTATACCGAGGTGCGGTTGTCCCAAATAGCCATGGAGATGTTGGCAGACATCGACAAAGACACGGTAGATTTTACTCCCAACTTTGACGAGACAACAAAAGAGCCGATGCTGTTGCCTGCCAAAATTCCCAACCTGCTAATCAATGGATCCTCTGGAATCGCTGTCGGCATGGCCACCAACATTCCGCCTCACAATTTAGTCGAAGTCACTGATGCGGCAATGTATCTCATTGACCACCCTGAGGCTGACATGGAACAGTTGATGAAGTTGGTTCCCGGGCCCGACTTTCCTACCGGCGGAATGATCATGGGTCGGGAAGGCATTCGCCAAGCGTACCAAACCGGACGGGGGATTATCACCATCCGCGGTATTGCCAAAATCGAAGAAGCAGACCGCGCTGGCACTCGCAGTCGTATTGTAGTTACTGAAATTCCGTATCAGGTCAACAAGGCCCGTTTAATAGAAAAAATTGCTGACTTAGTGCATGAGCGAAAAATTGAAGGAATTGCTGACCTTAGGGACGAGTCGGACCGGACGGGTGTTCGGATCGTGATTGATCTCAAACGCGACGCAGTACCCAATGTTGTCCTAAACCAATTGTACAAATACACTGCGATGCAACAGACATTCGGTATTATTCTCTTGGCTTTGGTCGAGGGTCGCCCCATGGTCCTCACTTTTAAGGAGATTTTATCCTACTTTGTTGCTCATCGTAAAGATGTCATTATCCGGCGTACACGCTTTGAATTAGCCAAAGCCGAAGCCAGAGCCCACATTTTAGAAGGGCTGCGGATCGCCTTGCAGTTCCTAGATGAAGTGATTCAACTGATTCGCAGTGCTGAATCAGTCGACACGGCTCGGTCTGGATTGATAGAGCGCTTCGGGTTGTCAGAAATTCAAGCTAACGCGATATTGGACATGAGGCTCCAGCGCTTAACCGCGTTGGAAAGAGAAAAGATTGAAGCAGAGTACCAGGAAATCCAACAAGAAATCCAGCGACTACGGGCTATTTTAGCCGATGATCAACTAGTCTATAATATTATCAAAGAGGATTTAGTAATGATTCGAGGCAAATACGGCGATTCTCGGCGAACCATGATCGGCGCTGCGGCCCGCGATATCAATGACGAAGATCTGATACCGGAGGAAGACATGGTGGTGACCATCACCCACCGCGGATACATTAAACGGTCAGCCACAAACGTTTATCGGGCACAGCGTCGAGGCGGACGCGGAGTTGCTGGTGGCACAGTACGCGAAGATGATTTCATCGGCCAACTATTTGTCGCCTCTACACACGCGTACTTGTGCTTCTTCACCAATCGCGGCAGAATTTATCGCATAAAGGTGCATGAGATACCAGAAGCAGGGCGTCAAGCCAAAGGAGTGTCGGTAGCTAATCTGATTGCATTAGAGCAAGCGGAGCGCATTACAGCAGTGCAAACCATGTCGGAGAACCCCGACGAATCGTATTGGGTGTTTTCGACGCAACGCGGCATCGTTAAACGGACGGCTCTTTCAGATTATGTGTCTTGGCGCGGTGGCGGCATCATTGCTATTACGATGGACGACGGCGACGAATTAATTGGTGTAGAATCAACGACAGGATCTTCGGAAATTATGTTAGCGACGCGCAAGGGACAGGTAATTCGGTTTCAAGAGACCGATGTTCGTGCGATGGGCCGATCTGCACGAGGAGTACACGGGATACGGCTTGATCCCGATGATCAAGTGGTCTCGTTAGCCGTGATTCAGGACCAACCCGAAATCTTGATTTTGACCGAGCATGGTTTTGGTAAACGCACGCCATCCGATCAATTTCGACGTATAGGACGGGGTGGAAAGGGAGTCAGGGGAATCAAGGTTACGAAAAAAACCGGAACCATGGTAGGGTTGTTGCCAGTTTACGGCAGCGAGCAATTTATGGTGATCTCTAGCGAAGGAACGCTAATTCGAATGACCGTAGAAGGTGTGTCCCGTCAAGGACGTGAGTCCCAAGGGGTTACGATTATGCGGTTAGAGGGAAACCAACAAGTGATGGCATTCACTCTGGTCGAAGCAGACGATGATAGCGAAGTCGTCAACAACGAAGACTAGATTAAATCACAGTCACTTTGTATGGCGATATGGTGGTCACTGGTTAAAAAGTGGGGACTAAAGGAGTGGACAACGATGGCAGATAAACAACAGGGTACGTTTACCGTTAAAGCGGGCTTGGCGGAAATGCTAAAGGGCGGGGTTATCATGGATGTGACAACCCCAGAACAGGCGGTTATCGCAGAAGGAGCCGGTGCGGTGGCCGTGATGGCATTGGAACGCGTTCCAGCAGACATTCGCGCGGCCGGAGGGGTGGCCCGCATGGCCAGCCCGCGAATAGTGAAGTCGATTATGGAGGCCGTGTCGATTCCGGTTATGGCCAAGGTCCGTATTGGACACTTTGTGGAGGCCGAAGTGCTTGAGGCGCTTGAGGTAGACTACATTGACGAGAGTGAGGTACTTACCCCAGCTGACGACCAGTATCATATTGACAAATGGCGATTCAATGTGCCTTTTGTTTGTGGTGCCCGTGATCTTGGCGAGGCACTGCGACGGATAGCGGAAGGCGCAGCCATGATTCGTACCAAGGGTGAACCGGGCACCGGCAATGTGGTGGAAGCTGTTCGCCATTTGCGTCAAGTGAACGCGCAAATTCGCCAGGTAGTGTCCACGCCAAGCGGTGAACTCGCCGACTTGGCCAAAGAATTACGTGCGCCACTAGATTTGGTGCGCCGCGTCAAAGAATTGGGGCGGTTGCCGGTGGTGAATTTTAGCGCCGGTGGCGTAGCATCACCAGCGGATGCTGCGCTGATGATGCAATTAGGGGCCGATGGTATATTTGTTGGTTCCGGAATTTTTAAGTCGTCTAATCCGGAAGCGATGGCGCGGGCGGTAGTACGAGCGACATTACACTATAATGATCCCAAGGTCATCGCTGAAGTATCCGAAGATATCGGCGAATCGATGCCAGGACTGGAAATGACCACGCTGAAACCGGCGGATCGCATGCAGGACCGGGGAATTTAGTCATCATGCGCATTGGTGTTCTAGCTATACAAGGTGATGTTCGTGAGCATCTACAGCATCTCGTCCAGGTAGGAGCAGACGCGGTTAGTGTTCGTACCTTAGCGGATCTGGCTTACGTCGAAGGGCTCATTATACCAGGTGGTGAAAGCACCACGATTGGCATGTTGATGCAAGAAGAAGGGTTAATCGGGGCCATTCTGCAACGGGTGACCAATGAGGGGTTTCCGGTCTATGGGACATGTGCTGGACTAATCCTTTTGGCTAAAGATGTGATCGGAAAGTCACCCGCGCGATTGGGATTGATGGATATCGTGGCCGATCGTAACGCGTACGGTAGGCAAGTAGCGTCGTTCGAAGCGGATTTGGATATCGTTGGGGTTGAAGGTGGTCCGTTTCACGCCGTCTTCATACGTGCTCCCCAAATTATTGCGGTGGGCACGAACGTCATTCCGTTGGCTTACTATCGCGATCAAGTGGTCATGGCACGCCAGGGCTCATTGCTAGTGAGCTCGTTTCATCCCGAGATGACAAAAGATACCCGAATACATCACTATTTTGTAGATCTTGTAGCACGCCGGGTGATGACGTCTTGACTTTTCGTCTAGAACCGGTGAAGATCAGGCCAATACGGTAAAAAGGTTACGCTTGATGATAGAAGCAAATATTGGGAAAGGTGTTCAGAGAGCCGATGGCGGTGAGAATCGGTCATCATACCCAATCGTCCACTTCTTGAGAGCCCGATGTTGAATCGGCGGCCAGGCCCGTTATCGCCACCGAGAGGGCGTATCAACGTCAAATAGGGTGGCACCGCGAGAACACTCGTCCCTAAAGCAGGGACTGAGTGTTTTTTATGAAAGGAGTGAGGATGGATGCTTATAGAGCCCATTCGCAGAGATACTGATCATGTAGAAATCTTAGATCAACGACGTTTGCCCGAATCTGAACGCTGGTTGATCTGTACCACCGGAAATGATGTGGTTGAGGCCATTCAGACACTGGCGGTCAGGGGTGCACCAGCTATTGGTATTGCGGGTCTCTATGGTTTGTGGTTGGAAGCGATGCGGCTTCAGCATCAACCGCAATTTTCAGCAATGCTACAAGACGCGGCGGACCGGATAAGCCAAGCCAGGCCTACTGCGGTGAACTTATCGTGGGCGGTTAATCAGGCGTTGGAAAAAATTAGAGGTTTGGATCCCCGCGAAACGGTATCCACACTTAGGGACCTGGCGGACGTGGTGAAAGTTCAAGACGTAGAAAATAATGTAGCGATGGGTCAAGCAGGTCTTACCTTGTTTTCGGGACCGGCAAAAATTCTGACGCATTGTAATGCAGGATCATTGGCGACTGCCGGATATGGTACTGCTTTGGGTGTAATTCGGGCCCTTCACGAAAAACAATGGATTGACCAAGTATGGGTTGATGAGACCCGCCCTTTGCTCCAAGGAGCCCGGCTGACGGCTTGGGAATTGGAACATGATCGCATTCCCGCCACGCTATTAACCGATAGTATGGCGTCTCAAGTTATGGCACTCGGGGAGGTAGACGCGGTGATCGTGGGGGCCGATCGAATAGCTCGTAATGGGGATACCGCAAACAAAATTGGCACCTATGGGTTGGCGGTGTTGGCGAACTACCACAATATCCCGTTTTATGTTGCCGCGCCAGTTTCCACGTTGGACCCTGTTACGCCTGATGGATTGCATATCCCCATCGAACACCGGGCTGCTGACGAGGTGCGGCGGTGCGGCGGAATTTCCACAGCACCGACCACCATAGCAGTATACAATCCGGCGTTTGACGTCACTCCTGCCTCACTGATCACGGCGATTATTACCGAACGTGGCGTTATCCGTCCTCCGTATGGAAATGCGATCGACCAACTCACAAGGGAGGCAAAGGATGCTTGATATACGGCGTATTCGCCAAAATCCACAAGAAATCGAACACTTGCTGGCGAAAAAGCATGTTGTTGTGGATTTGAATCAAGTCAATATTTTGGACCAAAAGCGGCGTGATTTTTTGGCTGAGATTGAAGGCTTGAAGGCAGAACGTAACCAGAACTCGGAGCGGGTTGCAGCCAAAAAAAAACGCGGCGAGGACGCATCAGACCTTATCAATGCCACGCGTTCCATTGGCGAACAAATCCGGGACCTGGAAGCATCGATCGAGCCTTTAGATGGTGAATTACGAACATTTTTGTTGACGGTGCCCAACACTCCATTACCAGAGGTGCCAGAGGGGAACTCATCCGATGATAATGTGGAATTGCATCGTAGGGGGCAAATACCGGAGTTTCATTTTGAACCTATACCACATTGGGATCTAGGGGAACAGTTGGGAATTTTCGATTTTGAGCGTGCACGGAAAATCACGGGGGCTCGTTTTTCGTTGCTGAAAGGGTTGGGGTCGCGGTTGTCACGTGCACTCATTGACTATATGCTGGACCATGCGCGGGACCGCGGTTATTTAGAGATATCGCCACCCTATATGGTTAACTACGATTCTATGGTCGGAACCGGGCAATTCCCAAAATTCGTCGATGATGCTTTTGGCGTGACTCCTTCCGGTTACTATTTGATTCCTACTGCCGAAGTTCCTCTGACTAATTTGCATCGTGGAGAAATATTGTCGACTGATGCGCTTCCGATCAAATATACGGCGTATACGGCGTCATTTAGGGCTGAAGCAGGGGCTGCTGGCCGAGACACCAGGGGACTGATTCGCCAACATCAATTTGATAAAGTGGAACTGGTCCGAATTGTAGAACCGGATAGGTCGGCGACAGCGATGGAAGAAATGTTGAGGGATGCTGAAACGATTTTAGAAGAATTGGAACTTCCCTACCGAACTGTACTTCTCTGCGGAGGAGACATGGGATTCGGTCAGGCAAAAACTTATGACATTGAAGTGTGGATGCCGAGTTACGGGCGTTATGTGGAAATTTCATCGGTGAGCAATATGACGGACTTCCAGGCCCGACGTGCAGAAATTCGTTATCGCCCGAAAGGTTCAAAGAGAACCGAATTGGTGCACACGCTAAATGGCAGTGCGCTAGCGGTTGGGCGTACTATTGCGGCTCTAGTGGAAAACTATCAAACGGCATCGGGTCACGTAAGTATTCCATTAGCGTTACAGTCGTACATGTCGGGTGTGAATGAAATCTAGCAGGCGAACCATGCCCCGATCGCTGAAATGGGAATATTTCTTCCCATGGTAGGCTCGTGATCTTTTTGGCTGTTCCGGAGATATCGTGGGAGTCGGTGCCTCGGTATGGCTTTCACTAACGGAAAACGGAATACCTGCCTTAATGCTGGAGCAATCTACGGTGTCGTCCCTTGGTTTACTCATTATGTCGCCGCATCGGTCGGGCCATGGAGTTTGTCGCCATTGCTCACGAAAACAAGAGGACAGCCGCCAATATATGATTGTTGGCAAATCGGGTGAATGGTCCTAATCTGTTGTCAATGGTGATAGATTAGGCAGGGAAACTTGCAGCGTTGGGTTGGCGCCAAAATTGTTAGCAGGCCAACCATCAAAAATTGAAGCTTGGCGAATAGGCGGCGAATCGGATACAATAAGAGTACCAAGACTTTTGGAGGGGTAGCGTAATTGGTAACGCAGCGGTCTTGAAAACCGCCGCCCTAAAGGCTTGCAGGTTCGAGTCCTGTCCCCTCCGCCATCTACTGCTTATCTCTGTATTGAGGTAAGCCTATTTATTTTGTTCAGAAGGGACATACGGGTATGCACCGTTATACTATTGCGAATGCTACTATCATAGACGGGTCCAACCATGCGAAATATCGTGGCTTTGTTACGATTGTCGATGATCGGATCGAGTCGGTTTCACCGACAGCGCCAATATTATCCGGACATGTGATGGATGCCGAAGGACTTGCTCTAACTCCGGGATTTATTGATATGCACTCGCACTCTGACTTAACTCTGTTTGCCGATGGTCGTGCTGTTAGCAAAATATCGCAAGGTATTACCACAGAAGTGATTGGCCAGTGTGGCATATCCGGCGCGCCGTTATTCGGCCATATGCAGGCGGAAGTCGAAAAATTCTTTGACCGCCACCAGATGTCCCGGCCATATCAGAATATGGCCGAATATTTCGAGGCATTGGTCGGCAAGATCTCAGTAAATGTTTTGGCGTTAATTGGCCACGGAACGTTACGACGCGGGATTATAGGAGAGGGTGACGCCCCGGCCTCTAGCAGAGAGTTGCGGGTTATGCAATCGGCTATTGATGAGGCCATGAAGGACGGCGCGTTGGGACTTTCTACCGGGCTGATATATCCTCCTGGCTGCTATACAACTACGGACGAACTGGTGTCTTTGACCAAGGCCATATCTCCATTTCAAGGACTCTACTTCTCACATCTACGAAGTGAAGGGGACACATTGGTTGAGGCGGTTCAAGAAGCGCTGGACATTGGACGTCGAGCAGAAGTAGGTGTGCAATTATCTCATCACAAGGCGATGGGACCGCATAACTGGGGAAAAACTATTACCACCTTGGATATCATAGGGAAAGCCGTGGAAGCGGGGCAAGATGTGTATCTGGATCAATACCCATATCTGGCGAGCGCTACTACCCTAGCTGCACTGCTACCCGATTGGGCGTTGGCAGGAGGACCAGAGAAAACGCTTCAACGATTGAAGGACCCTTCGATTTTATCGCAAATTCGGAAGGACACTGAAAAAAAGGAATCGCGGTTTGGGTGGAATAGGACGCATATTGGCACAGTATCTGACAACGGCGATAGACGCATGCAAGGACTTAGTATCGCCGATATTGCTGCCCAGAGGGGAATTGTGCCATTTGATGCTTTGATTCAAATTTTGCTTGAAAATAAAATACAGGTGAGTATGGTCAGGTTCGGCATGGGGCAGGATGACCTGAAACGAGTCTTTCTCTATCCCCGAACACTAATTGGAACCGATGGCGGTGCGGTTGCTCCCGATGGTCCGTTGAGCCGGGGAAATCCGCATCCTAGAACCTATGGTACTTTTCCTCGGGTACTAGCGGAATTTGTTCGTGATAAGCAGTGGATCCAATTTGAGGAAGCGATTTACCGGATGACTGGGTTAGCGGCGAAACGATTGCGGTTACGACAACGCGGATTAATAAAAGATGGTTATGTGGCTGACCTAGTTTTACTTGATCCCGATCTCATCCAAGATCGTGCGACATTTACCGAACCTCATCAAACATCGCGTGGGGTACACTCTGTGTATGTTAATGGGCGACCTGTTTGGAAAAATGATAAACATACGGGGGATTTTCCGGGACGCCCTCTGAAATATTTTCAAGAGCGCTGATTCCAGCAATCTCCCCTTGTCAAGTAACTGGCTCGTATGGTACCATAGCGTGTGCCTACGGAGGGATACTCAAGTTGGTCGAAGAGGGCGGTTTGCTAAACCGTTAGTAGGCTTCAAGCCTAGCGTGGGTTCGAATCCCACTCCCTCCGCCATTCAACTGTCCATTTGTTAGGAACCAAGGCAAGTTATGATTCTTGCACCACGGCTTAGGGGATGCTACAATACCACAGTCGCGCCCGTAGCTCAGTGGATAGAGCGCCTGACTACGAATCAGGAGGTCGCAGGTTCAAGTCCTACCGGGCGCACCACCAAAAACCCTTATACCGCAAGCGATTGCGGGTTTTTTATTGCTCTCGTTTGAGCCTCCGCACTGCGTTCATCAACAAATCCATCAACATTAACCTAGCGAGCCGTAGAAATTTCTGCCCATCCGAAACTATTCTGGACACAAAAAAGCCGATCCCTATTGCCGTTGTTTTAAGGGATCGGTTGGGAAGATGTGCCGAAGGATTATGCGTGCTTGACCCATTTTTCGGCGGCAGCAACCAGGCCTTCCCGAGCGACCTGCGAAAGATCGGGCCAGACCCGTAGCATCCGTTCCAGCAACAGGTCGGGCGGGGTAGGGAGCCCTATGAGCGGCATCGCCCGAACGATGGACCAGATGGGCTCAAGGACGCGTGACTCGATGTAGGACGCGGTCTCCTGCGGACTGACATTTTCTGCCTTGGATTTTATTTTGGAGTCCCCCGCGAACATCGGCACCTCGGCGTCGGCGTGACGCGCAGCGCGAATCGTTAACCAAAGGATCGCATCGGAGTCGAGGTCGTGCGTTGCAGAGGATGGGAAACGGAGGACCTCCCACGCCCGTTGCGTCCAGCGGGATTCGTATGACGAATCCCTAGTCGCGGACGCAGTCAAATTAAAGTAGCTAACGTACCCCCAATCTTTGATGGGGGACTCCTCCGTGAGTGGGCCTAGGCGCTGTAATTGAGTGAGATCAGCAATCAAAGCGGTGAGAGGCACAACCGGGACAGGGCACGCGGCGACCCATTGTTGGAGGACCTTGGCGCTGGGCTGACGACCGCCGCGTTCGAGGTGAGAGAGGTAGCCCCGATCGAGGTCGAGCGACCGAGCGAGTTCTTCCTGGGTTCGCCCGTGGCCCACACGTAAAACGCGTAGGATGGGAGCGATGGTCGAGGGCGATGACATAGGGACACAAACCTCCTAGGGACTTACTGTTTTTCTGCAATTCAATATAAGACACGAGACAACGCTTGACAAGCATTTTTGCAATGGTATACTAAAATTGACTCGTGACGACACGTGACAATAGAGAATTATGGGAGGGGAAAACATGGAACGACGATTCATGACCGTAAAAGGGGCGGCAATGGTTACGGGATTCAGTAAGGAAACTCTTTATCGCGGACTGAAAGACGGAACGGTACCCAAAATTCACCAAGGCAACGCGATACGGATCCCGATAGCATGGCTGGAAGAACTGGAGACAATAGCGCAGGCGAGTCGAACATTGGGTAGTAACGAGGCGATATAAAAAAAGCACCACGGCGCGGGGTGCCAATAAGGGGAGTGCGAAAGCACGGTGAACCGGGCACCTCGGGTCGGCTTTGCGACGCAACACACAATCCCATATGAAAGGAGGCTGGTAAACATCACCATTACCAGAAAATAACCTCCCCTATAGACAACACCCAGGAGGCAAAAGATGACCCACACAGCACAAAACGCACGACACGCAAGAAAAAGCCCCGTCGCACACGGGGTAACGGCTAAGGAAGTTAATTACGTTACACTCAGGATAGCACAATCCGAACAATCCGTCAACGATTTTGGTGGAACGTTCGGGTATGTGGAGGTGGCGCGGAATGGGTAAAGTGACTCCATTTCACGGGAGGCCAACTGGGAAATCTATACCGCTCACTCCCCCGATCGTCCCCTCACTCGCGGGTATTCCGGGAGATCGACTGGTAACGCGGATGGCTAACCAAGTGCTCGCCCACGCGGCGGACTTCGCCCAACCAGGAAAGACCGGGTGGAAACTCGATCTGTACGGGCTGTCGGCGGCGATCATCGACGAAACCGCCGCACGCTGGCGTAACGACCAACCGTAGGTGTTCGATGGCAAACAATACCGCGAAGGTGGACCCTGGCTCCACGCGATCGGTCTAAAAGTCGCAGCGGCTTACGCCCAAAAAGACCCAGACCGCATCGGCAAGACCGTTGTTTCGACGATCACAACGATGCTCCGGGTGGCCCCTGGGGGCCCACAGTTTGGAAACATGTACTGGGATGCTCAACCGTACCTGGCGCTGCAGAACGGCACGTTGGACCTGAGTAATCCGAGTCAACCCACCTTTCTCGACGGACACTGGGACCCGAAACACCGTATCACGTGGTCCATTGGGGCGGATTGGGACCCTAGTGTGCAGTGCCCGGTTGTGGACCAATTTCTGGCAAGTAGCATTCCGGATCCCGATCGGCGAGAGATGCTGTTGGAGTATTTGGGACTTGCGCTCGCACGCTGGGACGTGAGCCTGCAGAGCTATCTCTTTCAGCTTGGACAAGGTTCAAACGGCAAGGGGCTCATCCAAAGTGTGATAATGGCGCTAGTCGGCGAGGCGGCGTCCAGCGTGAGTTTGGCCGACCTGACTTCGAATCGGTTCAGCGCGGCAGGACTGGCTGACAAGGCCGTCAATCTCGTCGGGGATGAATCGTCGGGGATCTTAAAGGATGCTTCCAAAATCAAACAGTATACCGGAGGGGATGCCATCGCGGCAGAGGCGAAATTCCGGATGGCTTACTCGCTGATTCCTAAGGTTAAGCTAATCTTCAGCTTAAACCAACTCCAACGAATTACGGATTTCTCGAACGGATTTTTCAGACGACCTTTAATCGTGGAGTTTCCACACATCTTTCCAAAAAACCGACAGCTCGAAGCGGACCTAACCGCACCAGACGCGCTCAGTTACTGGCTTAAGCTCTTCGTGGAGGCCTACGGGCGACTAAAGGCGAGAGGAGACTTCGCACGTACGCACACGCGCAACAGCCTGCAATGCTGGAGGGAGCAAAATGATATCGTCACCGCTAGCGTGGCAGAAGGATTTCTCCAGATCGATGCAGGGGGTAGCGTGCCGCAAGACGCGCTGGTGGCCGGCATGAAGATCTTCGGGGAGCTACTGGGCATGAAAAGCCCCAGGCTCGCGGAGACGATCGAGAGACTGAATTCGCTGGCCGCATGGCAAGCCCAAGCGACCGGAGCACAACCCGCGATCGTCAAGGCGGCAAAGCCCCACGGCGAACCGCGTAAGGTAGAGGGGATCAACTGGGGCACCGAGATTTTCGATACGAAATATCGGCCGTCACCCCGGGATGAGTACCAAACGATAGCTGAATGGTTGGGAGTGCCCGGCCTCCTCGACACGAAGTTTTAAGACGCGCTAAGGCCCCTCACCCGAGGGGCTTTTTTTATGCCTTGAACGCTTTTTGAACCCAAAAATGAGCCGAAATTAGAGGCTTGAACCGCAAAAAAGGCCCTTGAACCACGCGCCAAAAACCAGGAAACCTATAGCCTGTATTGATTTCAGCCATTTTGACCTCGAAAACGTAGGCGAAATCCAATCCTCCACACGAAAAAAAGTGGGATAAACTGCCAAATAATCTCCATACAAGGCGGGGCTTCCGGACCGTCCTACCATCTCCTCGATCTTCTCGTGGACCCCGACACCAAGGCGAAAAGCAGTATTAAAGAATGCCGGAGGGAGGAAAAAATGTAGGACGAAAGGGGATCTTTATTATGTCTCATTACCAGTTCCTTCCACTTTTTTTGTTTGCGAGATGCTTTTTTTATGTAAAAAATAGGAGAGAAATAGCTGAAAGGTAAGCAGGGTAACGGTTTGGAGGATTTTTAGTCGTGGTTCAAGGGCCTTTTTTGCGGTTCAGAGGGGATATTTTGCGGTTCAGAGGCATGTTTTCGTGGTTCAAGGGGGGTGTTTTTTGGTTCACGGGCAATTTTTTTGGTTCAGATCGGCCATAAAACGGGTAAATTCGATGGGAAACGGCCTTTCCCC
>JAJZZP010000181.1 GCA_021797515.1 Bacillota bacterium
GGCGACCTTAGTAGCGGAAACCGGGATTCGATCCCTCAGTTCCGGACGCGATGGGCTCGTCGCGAGCCCGGTCTGACCGTGCGAGTTCGGAACAGTGCCCGCAATCGAGAGAAATATAGTGGGGGGGCACTGGGAGGGCAGATCTTACCCAAAAGGACCTTCCGATTAAATTTTTCGCATGAATGGTGCCCATGGTTCGCAACCCAATTAAACCTACACGCATCGTTGAAAACATCGTCTTCTCCTCGGTAAGGTAAAATGTCCATGTGGTGACGAGGTCAATTGACCGGGGTCTGCTCGAGTGCGGGTCCTCACAATCGGGAAAAAAGCCCTGGGCGCTAGGCCCAGGGGCGATGAATATCGTGTGGTGGTGGCTTGTCACCAGAGGAACAGTCCGTCCGCGTAGTCGACGGAGATGTGCGGTAACCACGCGTTTACGTTCCCATACTCGTTTATTCTGTTATAGCGGAATCGGACGCGGTGGGTAAGATCTTGCGCATCGACTCCCCGTGAATGGGTAACTGATAGGCATGGTGAACCACCCGATCAAGCACCGCGTCGGCTACGGTCGGATCGGGAAACCATTCATGCCAGCGATGCGTCGGCACTTGACTGGCGATAGCCGTCGCCCGCACTGGATAGCGATCATCGAGAACTTCCAGGAGGTCGCGGCTTTCTTCGGGCGTGAGGGGATGGACCGCCCAGTCATCCAAAATCAGCAAATCGTAGGCGGGCCAGCTGGCTTAACCAGCGAAACCAGGTGCCCTCGTGTTTGGCCACGAGACCGTACCTGTAAATTAAAATCTGTTACACACAGGACCGCCGCGGAGCTCTTGTCTTTGTGGGGTTACGGCACGCGTCCGGTTTGCCGAAACTGCTGCATATCCCCCGCGAATTGCGCTAACGGCCGATAAAACGCGGTTTGGTAGCGGTTCCGGGCGTTTTGTTGGCTCGGGTGGAGTTCGGCAATTGTGGTGGCTGGCATATAGACCGTGAGCGCCCCCGTGCTGACCAACTCTCGGGTGGCACTCTCGTTGAACTCGTGTGCCTGATGGAAAAAGCCAATACCCACCACGGCGTCATGGCGCTGGGCGACCTTGGCTAGTGAATTACGGAGGCGCTCTCGGGCATTGAGTGACTTGACCTCCACAATACACTGCGTACGCCCGGGTCCGTACACGGCGATGTCCCCCAAGGTCTGTGAGCCTAAATCTTCAAACTCCTGCTGTGGGCGCCAGCCTAACGATTCTAGCGTCCGCACGACCAGCCGCTGATGGACGCCGCCAGCGGTCGACACCCGCTGGTTTTGGACTTGCTGCACCAACGGGGGGATTTGATCAATGACCCGTTCCAGTAGTTCTTCCACCGCCGCATAGTTGAGGGTTGCGGGATCGGGCAAAAACGGGCGCAACTGGACTTGGTAAAACGCCCGCTGCATCGCGTTGGCGGTCTCCATACACCACCGTTGACAGTCTTCCATCGTGTCTGGCTTAATCGGGCTCTTAAACAGTTCGGCGGCGGCTATGAGGGGCGCAGCTTGGGGCAACGTGCCCCATAGAGCCGGAAACCACGAGGGATAGAGTTGAAAGAATCGACTCCGCCAGGAGGGATCGTCCCACACGGCCGATGTTTGGGCGCGATGGGCGGTGAATCGCTCTGGCCAGTGATCTTCCGGGTTGTTTGCCAAATCATGAAAGAGCGCCTCCCATGCTGCGACGACGTGCGGGCGACGCTGGAGGCGCGTATCGCTCAAGGCGGCTCGCAAACTGGGCGATGGCTCCGGCGGCTGTTGGCCGCTGGCCAGGGCAATGGGCGTGATGTCGGCGTGGCCCGGACAGAGGCATCGTGTCGTCATCGCTGGGGCCCATCGTAGCGCAGGATGACCATGTGTTCTTGGGTCATCGTAGCTCCCGTGTCGCCGGCGACATTGCTGGGACTGTTCGCGAGCGGCATGCGCTTGTTGGGAATATTGCGGGTCAGGTCTTCAATAAGCGAATAGCCGCGGGCGGCTGACAGCTCGGCGATGATGGTGTTGGTCGGCAGCACGACCCGCTTGACGGTCCGGTTGGCGACAACCCAGGCACACAGTGCGCCCGGCTTTAACTTTTTCGTGATCGCAGCGATAGCGCGGTCTAAGTCCCGATAGAAGCTTTCCACTTCACGGGCCCGGGAAGGGTGCTGCGCGGCGATGGCATCCAATCCAACGTGCAACGCCGCCGATGAGATGGGATCCCGTGACGGTTCTAGCCGTGCTACACCGCCCAATAGACGGCGGTCCACGGTGCGGGCCTCCTCTGGTGGCAAGCCCAGCCACTCCAGAGATAGGCGCGAAAACTGCCCGTAGGCGACGGTTGTTCGCGAGTCGCCATACGGGGGAGAGGTTACCATCAAATCGAAGTGCTGGTCGGGCACGCTATCCAGGAGTCGAGTATCCCCTTTGACAATTTGGATCGGTGCCGCCGCTTTCCGGAGGTCTGCATCGAACACTTGTAGTCCGGCGCCGTACCGCGCCAAGGTCTGGCGAAACACGCTGAGGACGTCCGGTTGGAACGTGGCCAGCTTGTCCGCGGGAATGCGATACAGCTTAAATTCTCCGTTGCGGGTGTTGGATACCAGCCGCACGGTTTCACTGAAGGCTATCTCCGCCAACGCACGGACATCGGGATGGGGCATTGTCCGAATTTGTTCGAGCACGAAGGCCAGTGCGTGACTGACTTCGGGCTTAAACCAAAAATCTCGGCCCTCAAACGTCGGAATGGGTCCGTGCCAGTCCGCCAAAGCTAATGGAGTGAGGGCGGTCTCCAACGCGATGAGCGCGGTGCGCAGATATCGCTCCCCAATGGGCGTAGTCCGGGCACGCGCAATGCGCAGTGCCAACGGGTTCAAGTCGTTACCCCAAGGGGCTAATCCTTGGCGGGAGGCTTCCACGAGGACGGTGCCCGCGCCACAGAACGGGTCCAACAAGGTCTTCGCGTCCGGCTTCAGGGCCCGCAGGCGGTTAATCAAGCCCCGGGCCACTTGGGGGATCATCATCGCGGGATAGGAATGGATGACGTGTGTCCCTTCCTTGGTGTCTGCATCGCGAAAATCCCAGTTGTCCGGTTGCTCTAATAATGATGACAGTGGGGTTGACATACATCACGTCCATTTCTTTGGGCCAAAGGCGGCAATTTTATTTATGATAACAAACATCGGCCCGCTTTGGGACGTTCTATGGCATGATTGATGGTGGTCGAGATCATGATAGTTGCTCCTCCGGAAGTTTTCGGTGAATGATTGCCATCGCATCACACGAAAGTGGCGATCCGGCATACGGTGCGCCGATTTTTTCAGGATCCTGCAGCGCATCATGGTACTTATTTGCCGGAAACGCCACCCGTTATGCCACCTGACGTGCCGTGGTAATTGCATAACGTCAGCACCGAGGGGAGTGGCACTGTGTCCGGGTTATTCCGATTGCCAGCGTTTTAAGCGGGATTCCATCCGTTCGTCGAGGAATTGGAGCAACAATCCACGATTACGGAGTCCGACGCGATCAGCCGCTTCGCCACTCGTGAGGTCGGCTGCTCCACGATATCCTGGCCGACCGCATCGGGCGGCTCGTCATCACGCACACAGATCGACTCCTGCGCTTTGGCGCGGCACTGGTGTTCGCCATTTGTGAAGCGAAGCAAGTCGAGGTCGTGATCCTCAACCAAGGCGAAGACACGACCTTTGAGGAAGAGTTGGCGCAGGATGTCGTGGAGATCATTCACGGTCTTTTCGGCGCGGCGTGATTGCCGTCGGCGGACCGGCTTTAACGGCCATCCAAGATGCCTGTAGCACACTCGGCCTCTCATGCGAATCGTTTAGTGACTTTGCAAGTTGGGAAGCGTCATCCAATTTTGGCTGCATCAGCGCAGCGGGCTCGACGGCAGCGGAGAGCTATTCTGAGGCGAACACGGCGGCAAGTCAAGCGACTGCTGCCGGTTGGTAACCTTGAGACGATTAAGGATGCGGAGACCATGCTCGCCAGGATGCCACCGTGGCGAGCGTGGTTTGTAAGTTGGTGGGGCCGGGTGCACTCCAAAATATTACGGTATAGGGCTGCTGATACCATGTGAGGGTAGTCCAATATGTCCCCTGCCTCGTCGCGCGAAGCACCAGAACCCCTACTTGTGCTTTTGGTAAGTGTGAGATCTGGATGGTATTGATCATTGTTTGTGCCCTTGTTTTCGCAGCAGGACCTTCAGCTTCGAATATCCATTGCGCTTGATGCCACAGAACGAAATTCGCTGCCATTGTATTACCCAGCGTACCTCCTGGATCGGTACCGTGGGTATAAAATGTTGCGTCAATGCCAGCTAAGCGGAGTGGTAAGCCGGAACCCAAAGGTTTGATAAACGTTCCCGGGAGAGCCTCTACGGTTCCCGTTCGTAATCGACGAGATGAGAGGATCCCTTGGGTTACATTCCACGAAGCAATGGATGATTGGACGCGGAGAGACGACGAGTAGCGTGGGGTACCATTTGCTTTGCTTAATTGATTCGGATTGAATTGATTAATCCCCCAAGGTTTGGTTGTTTCCCAAAGGGCCACACCGTAGGTATTGATAACCGGTTGAAGTTGCACGGTGGCCGAATACGGGGCGTGCCCGGGAAGCGTGCCCGGGCCTTGTAAGGCGGCGGTGCCGCGCATCCCGCGAAGGAATTGCTTATGATGGGCTATCCATGTCAGCGTATTCGTCACGACGGAATTTTGAGCAGTAGGGCGTGAGTTCGCAGAAACTGACGGTGTTGCTGTGGGAGAGGCTCCAGTGTACTCACTGATTCCGCACCCGGCCACGATGGTACTTCCTAGCAGAGCGAAGGAGCCGATGCGTAATGATTTCGTCATTGGTGATGTCCCTTTCTGAGATCCGCGTGTCATACGTATAACGCGAGGGGTGTCATGCACGTTACTGATCGAAAAGGCACCGTTTACGGCAGACCCCGGAATTTATTCCTGGGGTCAGTGGTGCCGCCACGCGAAGGCTCGATGCCTGAGCGTGGGGTTTAATCTTTGGGTGGAAGCCCCGCCCTTTAGGGCTGGGGAGTACGTCCACATCGTCTGCCAAAGTCTGGGGCTGGCCCTATCGCCGCCACGGCCACCAGGGGCGCCGAGGAGATTGTTCTTGCAGAGCCTCCCGCAGCGCTTGCAGAAGCCAGCGATCGTGCGCTTCGCCCTGGCGTTTTTGTTCCTGTGCCGCGTCCGCTAATGGATCGGTTAACTGCCGGACTTGCCCCTGGAGGCGGGTGATTTCGGGCTGCAACTGGGCGGTCACGTGGGTTTGCAGTTGGGTAAAAGCCTGATGAATGTCGACGAGAACCCCTTCCCTGATCCGCCTGATCATCTGTTCAGAGGTTTGTATAGAGGGCACGGTCTCGGGAGGCAAGACCGTGATGAGGGAGGGCGGTGGAGACATCACCTGGCACAGGTCGCTTTCGTCGATCACATAGGTAGGACCCCACGGCGGACGATTTTCTAAGCGGGCAGGAAGTTTCCCAGTTTTCACCATGCGTCGAATAGTCAGTTCCGATTTTCCCAGACGCGTGGCAGCTTCTTTGATGGTCACCCTTCTCATCCCCCCTTCAGACTCCCCTTATCATACGATCAGGGCGATAAAATGGCCCTGTTTTCTCAGCAGTCCCACACCCTTCAGACAGGGGAAGAGACGGAGCTATTCTGTGGGGCCCAATTCTGACAAGATAAACCGGGCATCACTCGCATTGCGGATGCCACGAATGTTTATTTATCACGAGATCGCGGGCCTTAATCGGCTTCCCCTCGGCAGCTAATCGGTCGCGTAACATCTCCGCTTTTTGAATCAATCGGCCCATTTCACTAATTTGTGTCCCTAAAAGTTCGACGGCATCTTGAATGTGTAAAGCACTGAGGCGTCCAGCCCATCCCATGTCTTGCTGATCAAGCTCTAAGGAATTTTTGCGGGGCAAAAGATGATATAACAGGGCATAGCGGAGGCCCCGCATCATAATCCGTCGATAGAAGCTTTCTGGCAATTGGTCATGGATAAGCATATCGAACGACTCATTGAACCCGTCAACCCCTAACTCAGTGACATGGTATTGAGATCCGATAGACGGAAAGAGCGTAGTCACGGCATTCCACTCGCGCCGAATCGTGCTTTCCCAGGCTTGAAAGTTATACCAGGGAAAGTTACGCACAGGTCGTTTCGGGTCTTTTTCCGCAATGACGTAGCTGAACCGTTGAGCAAATCCATCGAGCAAAGAATCTGGCGTAATGATATCGAGAAATGTGGAGTAGACCGTGAACCCTAATATGGAAAGCGCCGTATCCTTGACGATGACTTCGTATTTTTTAGTGCGTCGAGCCACTTCTTTCCCGTCATAAGTCCGCAAAAGAATGTCTTTGATTTCTTGCGCATAGCTTTGAGTTTCCAGTGTTTTAAGAAATTGACCAAACTCATCACGAATCCACAAACTGTTATTGTGCGTTTGCAACTCTTCAATAAATCGGGCAGCGGTTGCGGGATCAGGAAATGTATCCGTGGCTCCGGTCATGTCCATCAGACGATTGGCCGTAAATGTCTTCCCCGGTCCGGATTCTGCAAGAATCACGGTCCAAAGGTCCGGGCGTATGGTTTGTCCTTGGAAATCTACCGTGATTTTCCGTTTAAGAAGCTCAGCGCTCAACAGATGCAGGGTCACAAAAAAGGGAATTTCCAGGAGGATATCTGTCTGTTTCTCAAAAGCACTCACCACTGCGGATAAGAGGCTACCGGGTGGAACAGCAAGTAAACCACGCCACGAGGTCCCTTTATTTTCAAGGTTTTTCATTACATGGAGCATACCCCGAACTTCATCACGAGCCGATTCTTTTTCAGCCACTAAATGGGGTTCGGGTAAAGTGGAACGAAAAGTGCAATAGTGAGGGAAAAACATCGTGCAAACTCGCAATGTGGGACGGAAAGCGTGTTTTGAGGCCCCGTTTGCGTGGTGCGGGGAAGAATGATCGAGAGGACGATGACGTCACCGTATTCTTGAATGCAGCATTAAGGTCGGGTTTCGGACTCTATTGCACTTTTCGGTCGGTTACTACCCGAACCCCAATCTTAAGCGCTTGGCCCTTAAAAATGGGGTTAAAGAAACGTGGATAACGGGCGTGTTTGTCTCCGCTCTGGTGCTTCGTGCGGACCCCGTCAATAGTGGCGCACTTTTCGATGAGGGCTTGCACGGTTTGTGAATGGAGCGGCAATCGTCGTTTGAAATGCGCTTTCAGTTGGGTCTCCGTGGGCCAGGGCCACTGGCGCCGACGGCAGAAGCGATGGATCTTGACCAAGCGCGTCCAGAGATCCCCGGCAGCGCGTCGAGCTTTGGAGGCTTTTGCCCATTCTGTCTTGGACAGGGAAACACGATAGGTGAAGACCGTTGTCTCTTGCATGACAATCTGCGACGGACATCGTGATTGGCGAAGAGACTCAAGACCTGGTGCGCTATGCGGTACCCGTTCACCCGCACCAGGTGGTCGGGGTGGAGGAATGGCACCACGAGTCACCTCCCGAACGGATTCCCGGTCAACCCATCGCCCGGCGTCGCACCTTACGGGTGCCCGAGGATACCGTGCCCAGCACGCGATCATTAGCCGACTATGAGGGGGTGATGCCGCAATGACCCGACCAACCCATGCGGTTCCCGTCGATCCCTGAGATGTGTTGGCCGTACTCTGCGAACGCCTGAAACTCCCGGAAGTGGGCCGCCTTGCGGCGGCGCGGGCACAGCAAGCGGCGGCGGAACCGTGGACGTATTCCCAATACCTGATCGATGTCTTCCAAGCCGAGGTGGCCGCCCGCCAAGACCGATAGTCGTCTCGCATACTCAGATGTCCCATCTCCCTTTTCACAAGACTTTGGACCAGTATGATTTCATCTTCCAGCCTTCCCTCGATGAACGCCAAGTGCGTCAGCTCCTGACGCTCCAATGGGTGGATGGGGCGGAAAATCTCATTGTGCTCGGTCCTCCGGGGGTGGGGAAAACGCATTGGGTGGTGGCGATGGCGGTCCAGGCCATCGTGGAGCGTATCGCGGTGTATTGCATTACCCTTCAGGACCTGGTGGCCGATCTCCGGAAAGCGTGGGACGAGAATCGCTTCGCGACCCGCCTGGGCATGTACGTCCGGCCCCGCCTCCTCTGTATCGACGAAGTGGGCTATTTGCCACTCAGCCCCCTCGAAGCGAATTTGTTCTTTCGCCTGGTCGCTGCCCGCTATGAGCGCGGCAGTCTCGCCCTCACCTCCAACAAAGGCTTCGTCGATGGGGGCCCAGGTGTTTGGCGATCCCGTCCTGGCGACGGCCATCTTAGACCGATTGGTGCACCATTCGACCATTCTCAATATTCGGGGAGATTCCTATCGTCTGCGAGAAAAGCGGAAAGCCGGTCTGTTGAGCGAGGCGGCCGCACGGCCGCCCCTCGCAGCCCCGCCACCGGCTGGACACGCGTAATCATGACACTCAGTGTCAGTTCGGAACCAAGAAAGGGGAAAAATTCATGGCCTTTGTACGATGGCGTGAGAACTGTGCCCAGCTGCTCGCGACGGTGACGGATCAGGGGCGTCCGCGACACCTCCTGTTGGCGAATCTTCACGGGGCGTATCGGACGACCCCCGTCTATCTGATGTGCGGCGAGCCACTGATGACACCGTTTCCAGGTCCAGTGGTAGGCCTGAGGCCAAAGCCATCCCACGGCCCAGGTGTGGGCCGTGCACGGGCGACAATCATAGGGCAGGGCACTGTAAGTGACTGCGCAGGTGCGACAGCGATAGCGCTGAATGGTCAGAACGTAGATCCCACGCCCATCTTGCACAGGACGCGTATAGGTGCCGTTCCGCACGAGGACAGGGTCGGCATTGGTCGGGCACGGCGGACAGGGCCCGCGATCGCCCCGGAGTACTGGGCTTAATGACATTGTTAACGCTATAATAGCCATAGATCACCAGATCTGACCGAGGGTATGCCACTAACCTTAAAGCCCTCGGTCTTATTTTTTTTTGACAACCCTTATGGTACTAAAAAACCCCCCAAAAGGGCGCAGGCACAGCCGCATATGTTGTCCCAGGAGAGATGGCAATGAGAAAGACCGGCCCTTGGCAGAGTTTTTGGTATGGCATTTTTGGTGTGTTGGTCGGGGCGTTGTTAGTTTATCAAACGGTCACCCGTACACCCCACCCAACTACCTGGCCGGTGGCCCACATCGTGCGCAAGCTAGATCCGTCGGTGGTGGTGGTTTTGAACAATCAACGGACCGGGCGGACCGAAAAGCCACGGGGCATTGGCTCGGGGGTAGTCATTGACCGCCATGGCGATATTGTGACGAATTACCACGTGGTGGCCGGTGCGTCTAGCGTAACCGTAGTCCTATCGAATGGGACACGATATCGCGCCCGCATAATCGGAGTCGATCCACCGACGGATCTGGCCGTGATTCGTATTAATGCTAACCACCTAATTCCGGTGGCGTTTGCTCCTTCGAACCAAATTCAGCCAGGGCAATTAGTGGTGGCCATCGGAAATTCGCTCGGACTCACCCATACGGTGACATCGGGCATTATTTCCGCCAAAGATCGGGTGCTGTTTCGGGACGGTTGGGAGTACCACTTAATCCAAACTGATGCCGC